>JAJGAH010000200.1 GCA_020844525.1 Eubacterium sp. | reverse complement strand
GCATAGATGTAACATCATACAGAAATTTCATCTCTGTGTCGATCTCCCGGATCTGACATTCCAGAAACCCCGGAATACGATTGTCCGTCAGCATGCGGATTGTATAACTGTTCCGCTCCGGCATTCTGCCCTCCGACAGAATCCTGTAATTATGAAACATGTCCCTGCTGCTTTCTATCTTCATCTGTCCTCTTCCTCCCTGCCCTGCCCCTCTTCCACGGTATGCTTTACCGCTCTTGCAAGCCGCAACGCATCAACCGGTGCCACTTTGTCAACATCGGCACGAACCGAAAGGTGAAAAAATTTCTGGAAAGCCGGAAAGCGCTGGTTCGAGAATGAAGCTGAGGTTCCGCTTTTTCCGCAGGCCACCTCGATCTCCGGCCGACTGGCCGGCATAATCTGACGATCTGCTCTCTCGACTGCCTTCTGTCTGGCAATCTCCCCTGCATCCACACCGGTGTCATACCTGCTGTTGCCCGTCAGACATACCTCTGCGGCCGCTGCCTGGTACCAGTTGCGATTATGTACATAAAAAAACAAGACCATCAGCAAGGCAGCAAGAATTACCGTCACTGGAACAATCACAGAGGCTTCCACTGTCAGACTTCCCCGCGTAAGCCATTGTGCTGTGATTCGCTTTTTGGGATCTGCAGACTTTTTCATACCCCACCGTCCTTCCTCATATGCAGACATGCCAGAAGAACCGCAGCGCTTCTTGCTTGTCGAAACCGCGAGAATTTCAAGACAATTTCAAAGTCATACATCCTTTGACCCTGACATCACTACACGGACCACTTATTTATGAAGACCACAGATTGGGAACAAGCTGCAGCAGCCAGGACAGCCACAGAAAAGGAACCAGCGGAAGGGTCATTTCTCTCCGCTGACGGATTATTCCGAGGACCATACCTGTCAGAAATGCTGCCATCAGACCGGGTATCAGTATACTGCAGATGGTCATAAGATCTGTCCATGCACCACAGGATAAAAGTACGATGCCGTCTCCCGCACCCACTCTTTCACCGGACAATACTGTTCCAGCAAGAAACAAAAAGCCCGGAAGCATGGCTGACAGGTGCACACCCTTGTGGCAGATGATACCAGCTGCAAGCAGGACCAGAGAAAACCAGAGCACAATCTGCCGTCTCATTAAATCAGAATAGCCATTGACAGTCAGAATCAGTAAGACCATCATCTCTGTCACCCGCGTCTCCTGCATTTTTTCCACCCACCTTTTTCTGCAAGCAGTCTTAAAAACCAGGCTTATCCGAAATGGTTCCGGAATAGAAACATCAGCCAGCCCTGCGCTCTTCTGCCACACCGCTTGCAGCACAGCGGCTGCAGATATGCTTTCCCTCTGCCTCAGAAACAGGAATCAGACGTACCTTACGTGTCAGACCGCTGCACCTGACGGAATTATGATACCGGGCACCTTCCTCTGTAATATAGACCAGTGTGTGCATGCCACCCTTTCCTACACATTTTTCACAGGCATGATATTTCCCGCCTCCGGTATTCCGAAGAGATGAAACCAGGACTGCTGGTACTCTCTGAATTTTTAACTCGAGATATGTGCACCCGGAATGCGTATGATACACACTTCCATATTCCGTCATATAAACCAGACGATTTTCCTTTGCAGAAGGGACATTCTGATTTTCCTGCAGATCCCTTCCTGTCCACGCATGTACCCTTCCCCGGACAGCTACGCGTTTCCCCGGAATCGGAACGGGAAACCATTCAGGCTTGTAAAAATAAGGAACGCACAGATCAATCACCGGGTCCGTCTGCAATCCGGCAATTCCCTGCGCGGCACCCGCCTTCTCCGCCATTTCCTGCAGCCGGATCAGATTCTTTACATACAGGCCGTAAATATTCATCATGCAGATCAGAGACGTTACACAGAGAAAGAATAAGGGTACTGCCCAGGCAGCCTCCACCGTCAGACTTCCCGTCCGAAGTCTCCTGCGCAGTATCTCCCGCCTCCCGCACCGGTCCTGCTTTTCCCTCTCATCTCCATGAATCATCTTGTCTTCTCCCTATTCATCATCTTCTCCCTGTTCATCCGCTGACTTATCCCTATTAATCCTCTGGCTTACCCCTGTCAATCCTCTGCCATAGGAACTGCAGTCCGGATTTTTCACAAGCATTGTCAACACACACCTGTCATTCCTGCATTATTTCCTGCAGAATGGTCTGAACTCAGCCACCTGATACCCTGTCATCTTCATCCCGCACAAGGACTGCAGAGTCTGAAATCCGCCAGGCTGCCCTCCGGATGCACTACAACCCCGAAAAAAAGTTTCGCAGAATTATCTCATGTCCTTTCTCATGCTGAATCATTATCTTTATCATTTCGAGGGGAGTTCCGGCGTCTAATGCAAAACGGAAGGCACTCTGCCGGATTTCATTTCAAATCATATCCATAGCTTCGTTCTGCCTGGTAGCGATTATTTCCAACCGTGGCCCCGATTTCTATAGTGACGGCATCTATGCAATGGTCCAGCCGAAAATTTTCTTTTCCTTTCTGTTCTCTGATATTCAGTTCTGTCAGATTCATGATCCTCTCTGCAAGTACAGCTTCACTTCTGGCAAGCAGAAGTACCCTCAGATAATCTTCATAATCCAGACCGCCCGGTGAGGATTTTCTTTCTTCCCTGCCTGCCCCTGAAAACCTTCCGATATTTTCAATGGAAAGCTGCCAGGTATCTGCCGTTTTGACAAGCGGGATCTTCCCGCCTTCGACCAGAACCTGAAGATCCAGAATGGATTCTCCATATGCCCAGGCCACCTTGATCGCAAAAGACAGGAACGGCGCAAGCTCCGGATTGAGAAGTGCAGCACTGATCCCTGCCGCCAGAAGGTCAGCCTGCGATCTTCTCTCCGGATCCGTCATCAGAAATGTCAGATTAGACGCTGCCCTGAGAAGCTGCATCTCGGAAAGCGCAGCCTTCAGATTATCCCTGTCATTTTTCTTTCCGCCAATCACGTACTCCACCTGATAGGAAAGAACCTTTTGCTGTGCACTGTCCGTATAACAGGGAAAATCCGCAAGCAGAAATTCCTGCAGCAGTGTTTTTTCCAGGGTTCCATTCCACTCTGTAGGCTGCATCCCCATGCCACTGGAGCACTCTCTTTCGGTCATCAGCAGCTTCTGATTCACATTTTTTCCGGAAATAACCGATTCATCCTGAAAAACCAGCTTCAGAATTCCTCTTCCGCGCAGCTGATTATAGGAAACGAGCGGATTATTCCAGACAGGGACAACGCCACCGCCAAATTCAGCTGCAATCTGCTCTGCAGTAACACCCTCAGATTCCGGCTTTTCACCCCGTCCGGCATTTTCTTCCTTTTTCTCAGATCTGGCTATCACCGGCACGGGAGGGCACAAGCCTTGCGCCACGTCCCTGTTGTAGTATTCCCTCGCATTACCGGCATGCCAGGTACCCGCCTTCTTTCGGAGCCTGTCAGCGTTTTCTCCCTGTGAAGATGTACTCCCTGCTATTTTCCGGAGCAGCACTTCTCCGGCCTGAAGTTTCATCTGTTCACAGACCTGTCTGATAAAGGGCGTATTTTCCTGGTCAACGGCCAGAACATAACCCGTCACGGAGCATTTTTCTCTGTTCAGCTCCAGACTGAGCAGATTGCTTCCGCCCATCAGATTATTTTTCGTCGGATCCAGAATATACTCCGCATAGTTTTCTGTTTCCCTGAGCACTTCATCCAGCCTCAGGTCACCGGACCCATACCCGCCATCAATAAAAAGAAGCCCATACTCTTCAAAAAGCGCACGGTCATACTGGGCAAATACGGAGTAGAGACCCTGCTCCAGTCCGCTGACAACAGCAGTTCTCGCGGCCGCCTGACGCATGGATTTTAACCCCGCAAAGATCAGCCCGAGGAGAAGCAGAAGGAGCAGACTTACGAACAACGTGATGCTGCCACGGCCAAGCCTCGGAACCCCTGACCATTTTGTTTTTTTCTTCCTGTACATCTCTCATCTCCTGCGCTTCCATCCCTCCCGGGACTTTCATTTTCGCAAGCTTCTTATCCTTTCGGAAAATATCCTATC
Source organism: Eubacterium sp. (assembly GCA_020844525.1). GTDB lineage: Bacteria > Bacillota > Clostridia > Lachnospirales > Lachnospiraceae > Bilifractor. The sequence goes on along the minus strand of JAJGAH010000200.1, from coordinate 1,300 downwards.
TATCCAGAAACTTTTTTCTTAAGATGCTTCATCGCAAGGGCTGTTCACCTTCTCAGATACTGCACTCTTTCTGAGCATTCCTCCGTTTTAAATGCTGTCACTCTTGCTGGTAATCTTGCTCAGAATATTCGATACCAGACTCGTAAGCTGACTCTTGAAGATAATCACGAGCCCGATCAGAACCACAATAATAAGCACAATCTCAACAGTACTGATTCCATCCTCCTCTTTCCAGAAATCCATAAACTCCTTCGCAATTCCTTTCATCATATCCTCCTTTTTCTGCACAGCATGAACAGCTTTCACAACAACGTTTCCCTGCCCTTTCAGTCTCTCTTCAAAGCTCCATAAGTGACGGAATAATGATGAGAATCAGGACAATGCCAAGCATCATAAACATTGGAAAAAGCATTCGTATCGTGGAACGCTCACCCTCTGTCCTGGCCTTTCTCTTTCTCGTTTCAAACGCATCCTGCACCTCCTTTTCCAGCATGACCGCCAGCTGACTGCCTCCCTTTTTCTGACTCTGCACCAGCAGAAGAGCCAGTTTTCTGTACTCAGGTGTACCGCAGCGCTCCCCGAAACGGGCAAGCGCATCCTGCTCATAGACACCGTTGTGCATCTCCGCCACCGTACAGGCGATCTCCGGGTATTCTTTTGCAAGCCGTTCCATCGCCTTGCGGACACTCAGTCCCGCTGCCGTCAGAAGCTGAAGCTTGCTGATCAGCTCCGGATATTGTCTTGTCAGAAGCTTCCGGCGCTTCTGTTCCTCCTTTTCTTTTTTCTCTTTTCCGGTGAAAAAGGGCGCCACACCGGCAAGCAGGATCAAAAGACACAGATAAGCCCCCTTGTGCTCAGTACGTTTATACCAGGTAAGCTTCTGTCCGTCTGCCGATTCCGGAAGCAGGTATTCCCCCGCACCGGCTGTTCCCTCCTCGACGGCTTTCCGGTTCAGCTCATCACTTTCCTTCTGTATCCGCTCCTGCAGGGCACGTTCTTCCCTGGATGGGAAAACAGTCAGGACCCTCTGATATGCCTCCTCTGTATCAGACAGCCTGAGTATTCCGGTCAAGGTGACCTTCTCCCCGCTTTTGGAAATGTTGTCAGAGAGTACGCCGTCCCATCCCACAAGATCCGGTCTGTCTGTGGACCACGTCACAGTGATTCCCGAATCGCCAAGTGTGTCCGGAAGCTGCAGATTCCATTCAATCCGGCCAAGGCTCTGGTTTTTTCCGAGTATCGCCGTGTCCAGATACTGCATCTCTTTTGTCAGAATAGCCTGGGCTTCATCCGATGCGTA
>JAJGAH010000199.1 GCA_020844525.1 Eubacterium sp. | reverse complement strand
TAAGAAACATATTAAGGGCGAATACATTGCAAATTAGATGTTGAGGTAATAAATGTCGCGAAAATTAGTAATAAGTTATTATAAATATTTGATCGTAAATATTTGATTATGATGGATTAAAGTATGGACACATATATTATCATAGCAATAGTCTGCATCCTACTCTCGCTTATTATTGAACATACACAAAGCCCCAGAAGTAAGAATGTACTTCTCTTTTTAATTTTCTTCATGCTGTTTGCCTTTAGCGCAACGAGAGTAAACATTGGTACCGATTATATTGGAGAAAAGAATAATTTTGAAGCTATAAATGGGGGATGGGCAGGAAACCTATTCAGAAATGAAACACTTTATTATTTTCTGTGTTTAGCCTTAGGAAAAGTAAATAATGGGTTTAGGATATATATAGCTATCATGTCGTTCTTGTCATTATTCCCCTTGTATATACTGATAAGAAAAAATCTTGACAATAGAATTGCTTATCCAATTGCCCTGATTATTGGAAATTATTATCTGATTTCCTTTTCACTGGTACGTCAGTTTGCAGCAATTAGTATTGCATTACTTGGAACATACTATTTTCTACATGCAAGAAAGAAATTAGGAATATTTTTTTTGATATTTCCTATTTTTATCCATAATTCCATACTTTTTTATTTTATTATCTTTATGCTCGTTTACTGGGTACAAAGACATGTGAGCGACAAGCATCAGCCAATTTTTTATTTGTTTCTTGCAATTGGTGTGATTTTTTTAAGCCCATTGATCTTCAGATTGGTTGTTGCATTAGGAAGTAGGATTCCCTATGTCCGGTATTATATATCTGCGGCGAAAATAACAAGGACAGAACTGGGCAGCGGACTTGGTGTAATCACAAGATTCGCCTCATATCTTTTGCTGTTTTGGATTATTAATTATTCGGAATATCAATCTGATTATAAGAAACTGATTAATATATTATTGTTAGTTCTCTGTGCGGTAGACTCATTATCTGTCCTGTACAATGCATTCCTAAGAGCGAGGTATGTATTTTTCTACCCAGTAATGTTTTATTTTCCTCTTTATGCAAAGCTTGAAGGGACAAAGAATATACATGCGGTTAGATTAAGTAATTTATTTGCAATAGCAATAATGGCATTGAACCTTGTTCAGCTGCCTTCTTCTGCTTCAATGTGGGGAAACCTTCCATATCAATCCTGGTTGCTTCCGTTTTAACATTTATGAGGTTCGAAAATGATTTATGTAATGGCTCCATACGCGACAGTGTCAGGAGGTCCTGAACTCCTTCAACAGCTGTGCTATGTGTTAAATAAAAATAATATTGACTCTAAAATTTGCTATTATTCGTCGTGGACAATAAGAGAGCAGGGAGAAAATTCGAAGAAAAGATACGCCATATATAATAACCCATCGGCTATGAAAGTTGTGGATGCGCCTGATAATATTGTAGTTATTCCTGAAACTGCTACCTACCTGTTGAAAAAATTTCATAAAGCAAAGAAAGTACTGTGGTGGCTTAGCGTAGATTTCTTCTATCGAAAGAAGAGGTGGCAGGACAATATCACAACTGCCTTTGGCTTGCTGGATGGAAATGTATTTGACAAGAACTTATATCATTTATGCCAATGTAAGTATGCGCAAGATTTTCTGATTTTGAAAGGAATCAATAAAGATAGAACGTTTTTCCTCTCAGATTATCTCAATGATGAGTTCATTCAGAATGCAAAGTTAGAGACTCAAATAGTAAAGGAAAACATTGTTATTTATAATCCGAAGAAAGGATTTGAATATACAGAGCAGTTGATAAATTCTGCTCCGGATATCAAATGGGTTCCAATCCAAGGCATGACTCCCAACCAGGTCAGGGAACTGATGCAGAAAAGCAAGCTGTACATTGATTTTGGCAATCATCCGGGGAAGGATAGAATGCCACGGGAAGCTGCGATCTCAGGATGCTGTATTGTTACTGGAAGGAGAGGAGCAGCGGCAAATGAAGTAGATGTTCCGATACCTGCGAAGTATAAGATCGATGAGAAGAGCGATGGTTCTGTATCGAAATCAATTGAATTGATCAGATACGTTTTAGAGAATTACGAAGAGATTAAATCTGATTTTGATGGCTATCGTCAGATAATAAGGGGTGAGGAAAAGCAGTTTGAGAAGGATGCTGTGAATTCTTTTAACCATTTTATTCATGGAGCAGGTAAATGAACTGCTGAAGGTTATTGATGGAGAATAAAATACATTCGGTCAAATATAATTTCATCATGAATTTTATTTTGACGACATCGAATTTTCTGTTTCCGTTAATTACATTCCCATACGTATCACGAGTCCTTCTTGCTGAAGGGAACGGGAAAGTGGCTTTTGCATTATCTGTATCTAATTACTTCATGATGGTTGCCTCTCTAGGCATTCCAACATATGGAGTACGTGCTTGTGCAAAGGTCAGAGATAACAAGGAAGAGCTTTCTAAGACAGCGCAGGAAATCCTATTAATCAATCTTGCCGCCACAGTGTTGGTAACTGCTACATATGTAGTCTGTATATTTGCGGTTCCAAAGTTTGCTCAAGATAAGACATTGTTTTTTATTTTTGGCGCAAACATTGTCCTCAATATGTTCGGCGCTAACTGGATTTACCAGGCACTTGAACAGTACGATTACATTACTGCAAGATCAATATTCTTTAAGGCAATATCTGTAGTCCTGATGTTTGCACTTGTACATCAGCAGACAGACTATCGTATCTATGCTGCGATAACGGTGCTTTCATCGGTTGGTTCAAATGTGATGAACTTCGTGCGCTTGAGAAAGATCATCACTTTTCATAGATTTGAGCGTTATGAGATCAAGAAGCACCTGAAGCCTATCTTCATTCTGTTTGCGCAGAGCGTGACGGTGTCCATCTATACGAATCTTGACACTGTAATGTTAGGCTTCATGAAGGCTGATAGAGACGTTGGTCTATACAATGCCGCCGTAAAGATCAAGAACGTGCTGCTTTCAGTGGTGTCATCACTTGGAAGTGTTTTGCTTCCTCGCATGTCATACTATGTAAAGCAGGGTTCGAAGGATAAGTTTATTGGCTTAATGGCAAAAGCACTGAATGCTGTTCTCTTCATGGGCATGCCGCTTGTCACCTATTTCGTATTCGAATCAAGGGATGCAATCCTGTTCTTAGCAGGGAAAGACTATCTTGGAGCCATTGCGGCAATGCAGATTATCACCTTTGCAATCGTTCCGAATGGGCTGACTGGCGTGCTTGGAGTACAGGTTTTAACACCGCTGGATAAGGAAAGATATGTTCTTTATTCAGTGATCGTCGGTGCAGTATCAGATTTCGTTTTGAATCTTATCATGATCCCTTTATGGGGAGTTGCAGGAGCTGCGCTGGCAACAACAATCGCGGAGTTCCTTGTGTTGATAGTTCAGCTAATATTCGCGAAGCAGTATGTTGCAGAAGTGCGAAAAGATATTCATGTTTTCAAATACCTAATTTTTGCGCTGATTGCATTGGTACCGACAGTATTGGTAAGTAGGATGAATATCGGCAGTTCATTTGTACGGCTTGTAATAACAGCGCTTGTGTATTTCATCGTTTATGGTATCGCGCTGATTATTAATAAGGATGAGATGATGTACAGGGCACTGGATAACAAGGTGACTGGAAGATTCTTAAGGAGAAAGTAATGCATTATGATTATCTAATAGTAGGCGCAGGTCTTTACGGAGCAGTCTTCGCTCATGATGCACAGCTTCGTAAAAAGTCTGTACTTGTCATCGACAAGAGACCGAACATTGCAGGAAACGTGTACACGGAGAAAGTTGAAGGAATCAACGTACACAAGTATGGCGCTCACATTTTCCATACCAACAATAAAGAGGTATGGGATTATGTGAATCACTTTGCCACCTTCAATCGCTTCACCAATTCACCCGTTGCCAATTATCATGGCGAGCTTTACTCCCTGCCGTTTAATATGTATACCTTCAATAAGATGTGGGGTGTAGTGACGCCGGAAGAGGCAGCTGCAAAGATTGAAGAGCAGAAGAGAGAGGCTGGAATCACTGATCCGAAGAATCTGGAAGAGCAAGCCATCTCCCTTGTTGGTACAGATATCTATGAGAAGCTGATCAAAGGTTATACGGAGAAGCAGTGGGGAAGACCTTGTACTGAGCTGCCATCTTTTATCATCAAGAGACTTCCGGTCCGTCTGACATTCGACAACAACTATTTTAACGCTCTCTATCAGGGCATACCGGTCGGCGGATACACTAAGATGGTAGCCAACATGCTGGATGGAATCGAAGTTCAGCTCAACCAGGACTACTTTACTGATCGCGAGAAGTGGAATGCGATGGCAGACAAGGTGGTTTACACTGGTCCGATTGATGCATACTTCGACTACAAGCTCGGTACTTTGGAATACAGGTCAGTCAGATTTGAGACCGAGGTTCTTGACAAATCAAACTTCCAAGGCAATGCTGCCGTGAATTACACAGATCGCGAAACGCCATGGACCCGGATCATCGAGCATAAGTGGTTCCAGTTTGGTAAGGATGATAAGGGGAAAGATCTGCCGAAGACGGTGATTAGCCGGGAATATAGTTCCGAGTGGAAACTAGGAGATGAACCATATTATCCGGTGAACGACGTGAAAAACTGTGCACTTTATCGGAAATATCATGCATTGGCGGAAAATGAAAAAAATGTAATCTTCGGTGGTAGACTTGGAGAATATAAATATTATGATATGGATAAAGTAATTGCTTCCGCTTTAGACTGCGCAGATCGGATTTTGAGATGAGATGTTACTAATGCATTTTATAGTAATTGCTAAGTAAGATCACCTAGCTAAGACATAAATGTACAATATGAAAGATTTATTGATATTAGCAACGGCTATATTATTGGGAATAATTTATTATAGATATTCGGCATCAAAGAATCCATTCATGAGAAAGATAGCATTAGCTATGAAAATAACAATGCTATGTATTTCACTTATACTAGCATTTATTAATCAAGACTATTTGGTCATAGGAGGTATTGCTTTTGGCGGCCGAATTTCCGTGATGATATTGATTCTTATCGAAATAGTGGATGCTATAGTGGATAAGAAATAACTTGTTGAAATCGTTAAGCGTTCTGAAACTGATCAATATAATACACTAAGAAATTAGATTACTCTTTGATAATAATGAAGTGTATGAGAAAATAATGAATGCATCTAATTCATATGGCGATGGCATGCAAGTGATAGAATTGCAGATACTCTTGAATTCGGAGAAATAAGACTTTAAAATACTTCGTCTGAGTACACTAATAAAAGACAGTGGGGTCTTATAGGAGGGGAAGATGTATGAAGAAAGCACTTATTGTA
>JAJGAH010000198.1 GCA_020844525.1 Eubacterium sp. | reverse complement strand
ATGAGGGACGGCTTGTGATGCAGGGAACACCACGGGAGATTTTTTCCCATGTGGATGAGCTCCATGCGCTTCGTCTGGATGTCCCGCATGTCACACAGCTGGCGCATGCGCTGCGGAAGAGGGGTCTGGACATTCCGGAGGGCATTCTGAGTATAGATGAATTTGTGGATGCCATCATGAAGATCTATCACAGACAGCAGTCGGAAGCGGCAGAAGCTGGCACAGGGGCGGAGGAAAAATAATGTCGATCAGATTAGAGCATGTAACTTATACCTATAGTCCGGGTACAGCCTACGAGATGCATGCACTGAAGGACGTTTCACTGGAGCTTCCGGATGGACATTTCATCGGAATTATCGGTCATACAGGGAGCGGAAAATCGACGCTGATTCAGCATCTGAATGGCCTGATGCAGCCGACATCGGGACATGTATATTTTAATAATGAGGATATCTGGGGTGACAAGTATGACCGGAGAAAGCTCCGGTTTCATGTTGGTCTGGTTTTCCAATATCCTGAATATCAGCTCTTTGAGACAGATGTCATCACAGATGTTTGCTTTGGCCCGAAGAACCAGGGGCTTTCTCCTGAGGAATGCCGGAGGCGGGCGGAGGAGGCACTTGCTCAGGTGGGAGTGGACGAATCCCTGTATGGCAAGTCTCCATTTGAGTTATCCGGCGGTCAGAAGCGAAGAGTTGCCATAGCCGGTGTACTTGCCATGAATCCGGACGTTCTGGTACTGGATGAACCTACCGCAGGTCTTGATCCGATGGGACGGGACGAAATTCTGGACAAGGTTGCCAGCCTGCAGAAACAGCGGGGGATTACGGTTGTGCTTGTATCCCACAGTATGGAAGATGTGGCGGAGTATGTGGACCAGCTGATCGTTATGAACCATGGAGAAAAGGCTTACGACGCACCGCCCCGGGAGGTTTTTGCACATTATAAAGAACTGGAAAAAATGGGACTGGCAGCACCGCAGATGACCTATATCATGCATGCCCTGAAGGACAGAGGACTCGATGTTGATGTGCATGCCACAACAATCGGGGAAGCGGAAGAGAGCATTCTGCATGCGCTTGGGAGAAAGTAAATGTTTAAGGATATCACTATAGGCCAGTATTATCCGGCTGATTCGCTGCTTCATAAACTGGACCCGAGAGTAAAGTTTATCGGAACCCTGATTTACATCGTCTCACTGTTTATCTTTCATACCTGGGGGTATGTGCTTGGAACGGTGTTTCTGATTGCAGTGATCAGACTGTCAAAGGTACCTTTCGGTTTTATGGTCCGTGGCCTGAAGGCTATCTGGATCCTTCTGATTTTTACAATGATTCTGAACCTGTTTCTGACCCAGGGAACCATTGTCTGGCAGTTTGGTATACTGCATATCACACGGGAGGGTATAAGCACAGCCGCCAAGATGGCGATCCGGCTGGTGTACCTGATCATCGGCTGTTCCATCATGACACTTACAACGACGCCGAACAAGCTGACCGATGCGATGGAGGCACTGTTCCGTCCGTTGAAGAAGGTACACGTTCCTGTGCATGAAATTGCAATGATGATGTCGATCGCCCTCCGTTTCATTCCTATTCTGATGGAGGAGACGGACAAGATCAAAAAGGCGCAGATGGCAAGGGGCGCAGATTTTGAGAGTGGAAATGTCATTCAGAGGGTCAGGGCGATGGTCCCGATTCTCGTACCGCTCTTTGTATCAGCCTTTCGCAGAGCAAATGACCTTGCACTTGCCATGGAGGCACGGTGCTATCATGGCGGAGAAGGACGGACCCAGATGCGGCCGCTGGTCTATCAGGCCCGTGACTATGCTGCTTATATGATTCTTTTCTGTTACCTTGCGGCAGCAATGCTGATGCGGGTTCTTCTGCACTGGTAACAGGCGGGGAAGGATTTTGTTATGAAGCGTGTGATGCTGAGCGTTGCATATGATGGCACGAACTACTGCGGGTGGCAGGTTCAGCCCAACGAAATCACTGTTCAGCAGGTGCTCAATGATGCACTTTCTGCCCTGACAGGAGAGGAGATCCACACGATCGGGGCAAGCAGAACGGATGCGGGTGTACATGCGAGGGGAAATGTGGCTGTTTTTGACACCAATGCCCGCATGCTAGGGGACAAATATTCTTATGCACTCAATACAAGGCTGCCTGAGGACATCCGGATCCAGGGATCCAGGGAGGTACCCGGTACCTTTCATCCAAGATTTACATCTACAATCAAAACCTATGAATATAATATTCTAAACCGTCGTTTCCCGGACCCGACGAGAAGACTCAATTCGTATTTCTGCTACGTTCCGCTGGATACGGAACGCATGAATCAGGCCGCCAGATATCTGATCGGAACGCATGACTTCCGCAGCTTTCGCGCATCCGGGGAGACGAATCCGGACCGCAGCACGGTACGCACCATTTACAGTGCAGAGGTATCCAGAAGCGATGATGTTCTGAAATTCCGGATCTGCGGAAACGGTTTTCTCTATAATATGGTACGTATTCTGGCGGGGACCCTGATTGAGATCGGCAGAGGCAGGGTTGCACCGGATAAAATGCCTGATATTCTGGCTGCCGGAGACCGCAGTTCCGCCGGACCTACAGCACCGGCACATGGACTTACGCTTATGGAAATCCGGTATCCGGAGTGGGAGCCGGATTTTACAGCCCGCAGGAGTGCTGACTGCGAAATGCCAGGCGTAACACGAAGTGCAGGATAGTCTGAAAAAGACATAGAAGACGGAGAACCTGAAAAAGCAGATGAAAGACGGAGAGCGAAATAGGACAGAGAGCCTAAAAAGGTCTTGACACAGGTTTTTCTGTAATATAAAATAGCTAGGTATGGCGCAGGACAGGTGTGTCTGCAGTGTCTCCCAAACACATAAGATACATCGGGTCAGACGTTATACAGAGTATCCATAATGATCGAAAGCCTAAGATCGGATGCTCCGGTGCATGACCATACGGACAGTGGATATTGCATCAAGCTATCATTGACAAAACGGATCCTACAGCGGTATTCCGTGCTGTAGTTCATTCATGCAGGAGGTTGTTACCATGAAAACATATATGGCTAATCCGGATAAGTTAGAGAAGAAATGGTATGTCGTTGATGCTTCCGGAATGGTTCTCGGACGTCTTGCTTCTGAGGTCGCTTCTATTCTCAGAGGAAAGAACAAACCGGAGTTCACTCCGAACGTAGATACCGGAGATTATGTAATTGTAGTGAATGCCGACAAGATCAAAGTGACCGGCAAGAAGCTCGAGCAGAAGATCTACTACAGACATTCTGACTATGTTGGAAGTCTGAAGGAGACAACTCTTAAGGAAATGCTTGCAAAGCATCCGGAGAGAGTCATTGAGTTCGCTGTAAAGGGCATGCTCCCGAAGGGCCCCCTTGGAAGAGAAATGATTACAAAGCTTCATGTATACGCAGGTGCTGAGCATCCGCATGCAGCTCAGAAACCGGAAGTGCTCACATTCTAAGGGAGGGAAGAACAAATGGCTAACGAAAAGTATTATGGAACCGGAAGAAGAAAAAAATCTATCGCCAGAGTTTACCTTGTACCGGGTACTGGCAAGATCACTGTAAATAAAAGAGACATTGATGACTATTTCGGGCTTGAGACACTGAAGACCATTGTACGTCAGCCTCTCGTAGCTACCAGCAATACAGACAAGTTTGATGTACTTGTAAATGTTCATGGTGGTGGATTTACCGGTCAGGCCGGTGCAATCCGTCATGGTATTTCCCGTGCACTTCTTCAGGTTGATCCTGAGAACAAGCCGGCACTGAAGGCAGAAGGATTCCTTACCCGTGATCCTCGTATGAAAGAGCGTAAGAAGTACGGTCTCAAGAAGGCACGTCGCGCTCCGCAGTTCTCCAAGAGATAATGATTTCTTCCCTGTGGAAGATGATTTGGAATTTATGAAAGCCCTGGAAGGCAATGCCTTTCCGGGGCTTTTTCCTGCACAGCCACCTTTTGTGGAGAAAGGAGTCTGCCTATGCGAAGGAAGGCGCTGCGTGCTGCATTTCCATGCACGCTGCCAATTTTTGCCGGATTCTGGTTTCTGGCACTTGCTTATGGCATTCTGATGAACAAGAATGGTTTCCCTTTTGTTTACCCGATGCTGATGAGTATGCTGATTTTTGGCGGGTCACTGGAATTTATCACAGCATCCATGCTGCTGTCGAAATTTTCACCGCTTGCAGCATTAACTGTGACCATTCTGGTACAGGCCAGGCATCTGTTCTACGGGATCACCATGCTCGATCGCTATAAGGGTATGGGCTGGAAGAAGCTATTTCTGATCTTTGGCATGTGCGATGAGACCTTTTCAATCAACTATACTGCAAGGATTCCTGATGGTGTGGACCGGGGGTGGTTTATGCTCTTCGTCACCGTACTTGACTATGCATACTGGGTGTCCGGTGCAACCATAGGAGGTCTTGTCGGGGCGCATCTGCAGTTTAATACAAAAGGCCTTGATTTTGTCATGACCGCAATGTTTGTCACTATATTCATGAATCAGTGGATGCAGGAGAAGAAGAAATATACCGGAATCATAGGGCTCGGAGCGACTGCTTTGTGCCTGGTCATTTTTGGACCTGATCGGTTCATGATCCCTTCCATGGCACTGATTCTGTTGCTCCTTGCCATCTTCAGGAATCCGATTGCTCTTGCTGCGGAGGAAAAGGAGGTAGATCATACATGAGTCCTATGACACTGCCACAGCAGATTATTACCATTGCAATCTGCGCGGGGGGAACCATGCTGACCAGGTTTCTGCCATTTCTGATCTTTTCATCCGACAGGCCTACGCCAAAATTCATACAGTACCTGGGCAAGGCACTTCCCTGTGCGGTGTTTGGCATGCTCGTTGTGTACTGCCTGAAGGATGTAAGCCCTCTGTCAGGTTCACATGGTGTTCCGGAAGCAATCGCCATTGCTGTAACTGCAGGTCTTCATTTGTGGAAGAAACAGATGCTCTTATCCATTGCCGGCGGCACCATTGTATATATGCTTCTCATACAGGTTGTCTTCTGATATGCAGAAAATGACCATTAGACAGTTACTTTGAGTTGTCCCCTAATTGGACATGTAATTTATTTTGTCCCACTGTTTTGATTGGATTGCACTCGACTTTTATTTATCAAAATTTTATAATTGTTGAATGTCAGAAGAATGTCATGATCAGGAGGTTCAATTTATGCCAAACGCAATTGTACATGCAGCTGAGAGAAAAGCATTTGAGCTTGTTTTAAATCAGGTAATCAAAACTGCCAATAAGGAAGATGGCTACATCAAGGTCATTGATACAGTCCAGAAATTCCTTGGAGATACATGGAGACCGCAAGCATTTGATAACTTAAGAGCCACGTTCAAGAAGGGCGG
>JAJGAH010000197.1 GCA_020844525.1 Eubacterium sp. | reverse complement strand
ACCTTCCTACCCGGTTGAGAACAAGACAAAGGTGGAAATACCGGAAGAAATTCCAAACAGCATCTATAAGGACGCGCTCTGGGATGAGTACACCGCCAGATGTATCGGCTGTGGACGCTGCACACTGGTATGTCCGACCTGTACCTGCTTTACGATGCAGGACGTCTATTATACAGATAACGGGAAGGTCGGTGAGAGACGCCGCGTGAATGCCTCCTGTATGATTGACGGCTATACCAATGTGGCCGGCGGCGGTCAGTACAGACGCACGCAGGGCGAGCGGATGCGTTTCAAAGTACTCCACAAGATTTACGATTTCCGTACCCGTTTCGGATATGACATGTGTGTCGGCTGCGGCAGATGTGATGCTGTCTGTCCGGAGTACATCTCCTACTCCAAAATTATTAATAAGGTCAACCAGAGAGTAAAGGAACTTGCCGCAGGCACGGCAAACACTTTGAAAAAGGAGGAAGGTACAAATGGCAATTGATGAAAAGAATCCTTATGTACCCTTTGCATCGGAGATTCTGGATGTCATCAGACATACAAAGAAAGAATATACCTTCCGCATGCGCTATCATGGCGAAGTAAAACCCGGACAGTTTTTTGAAGTGTCTGTCCCGAAATACGGGGAGGCCCCGATCTCCGTCAGCGGTATCGGCGAAGATTATATTGACCTGACGCTTCGCAAGGTCGGCAGGGTCACCGATGAAGTATTTGAAAAGTATAAAGGTCAGTCTCTTCTGCTCCGCGGACCGTACGGAAACGGTTTTGACATGAGAGTCTTTAAGAACAGAGAGGTCCTGGTTGTTGCAGGCGGCACGGGCGTATCCCCTGTACGCGGTGTGGTGAGCCAGCTGGCGGAGGAGCCGGATGCGGCAGACAAGCATGTCATTGTCGGATTCAAGAGCCCTGATGACATGCTGTTCCGTGATGATCTCCGGATGTGGAACGATCGTCTGGACCTGTGGCTCACGGTAGATGGAGCTCCGGAAGGCTACGAGGGCAAAATCGGTCTGGTCACCAAATACATTCCGGATGTACAGATCCGCGATGTCAGGAATGCCGTTGCGGTTGTCGTGGGACCTCCTCCAATGATGCGCTTTTCTATCATGGGGCTTCTGGAAAAAGGCTTCCAGGAGTCAAATATCTGGGTTTCCCAGGAACGCAAGATGTGCTGCGGACTTGGAAAATGCGGTCACTGCAGAATTGGTGGCAAGTATGTATGTCTGGATGGTCCTGTATTTAATTATACCGTCAGCAAAGACATGTTAGACTGAGGAAGGGGGAAATCATGGGTTACGATTGTAATGTTAAAAAATTAAAAAAGAACAACTTCCGTCAGTCCAAGGTCAGAGGAGAAGCTGCTTCCCGTGTGCGTGTACCTGGTGGAAGAATTGACGTTGCGTCTCTGGCAAAGGTTGTGGAGATTGCAACAAAATATGGCAAGGGTGAGGTGAACCTTACCAACCGTCAGGGATTTGAAATACCCGGGATTGCCCTGGAGGATGTTGAAGAAGTAAACAAGGCCCTTCAGTCTATTATCGAGGCTACCGGCGTTAACCAGGCACCAAATAAGCCTGGAGAGGGTTATCCGTCCTCGGGCACCAGAAACGTTGTCGCCTGTCCCGGAAAATCACTCTGCCCGTTCGGATGCTATGATACGAAGGCGCTTGCTGCCAAAATTGACAAGATGATTTATCCGAATGATCATCATGTAAAAATTGCCTGCACCGGATGCTCCAATGACTGCGCTCACGTAAGGCTGAATGATTTTGGAATCATCGGTCAGACAGAGCCCCAGTACAACCGCGATCGCTGCATCGGCTGCGAGCAGTGTGTGAAATACTGCAGCAGACGCAGTGTCGGAGCGCTTTCAGTCGTCAATGGCAAGATTGTCCGGGACACAAAGAAGTGCATCGGCTGCGGTGTCTGCATTAACTACTGCCCCACCCGTGCGTGGACAAGAAGCAAGGAGCATTATTACCGCATGACGCTTCTGGGCCGTACCGGCAAGAAGAATCCGCGGCTTGGCGTGGATTTCCTGAAATGGGCAGATGAGGAAAGCATTCTGAAGATCATCAAGAATACCTATGATTATCTGGATGCATATCAGGACAGAGGCGCTGTGGAGAACAAGGAGCATATCGGGTACATTGTAGACCGTACCGGCTTTGAGGAATTCCTGAAGTACGCAATGAAGGATGTTCACTTCGGACCAAAGACCGAGATGAACGGCAGACCATACTGGGGCGGAAAGCGTTATGACCAGACAAACGAGCTCCGCTCTTCCATGTACCGCTTCTCTGACCGCCCATACGATGGATACTCCGGTATTCCGAGAGAGGATATTCCACAGAAGAAACGCTGATATTTGTATCAGATCTGTTCACATGATCATATCGGAAATTATGATATCAGGGTCAAAAGGTAAGTGTTTAGAAATTCATGAGAATATACCTTTTGACCCGGGCATTACTATGAGAATAGAGACGTAAAAATACCTTCACACCACTTTTTCTCAGATCACGGTATCTGCATGAAGAATGATGTGAAGGTGTTTTTTATGTTTTTATGTTTTTCCTGCATCCTGCCAGGCACGATACAGGAAGCGGCCGAAGAACGTCATATTCTCATCGTCTGTCCGCATACGGTCCAGCAGGTAATAGCGCCGGAACATGATCGCATGTGCATCCATGAATTCTTCAATGAGCTCCATGGAATAGCTGGAAGTATCCTCGCCATGCTCTTCAAAAAACCGGTTAAAGCTGTCGTTCTTTCTGTGTGAGTCGATCAGGCATACATAGATGATGTTACAATATCCGATTAAGGCTCTGTAGCTTTGAAACATAAGCGGTACGCTCTTGCAGACTTATCAGTCTGGCTGTGTAATTGCATGATGATAGCCGTGTTCCTTATGCTCTATGGCGTTCTTGATGATTTCCACGCAGCCGTCAACGCCGAACTTTGCGCTGTCCAGGCAGAGATCATAGCTGTCAGCGGAACCCCATTCCTTGCTTGTGTAGTAATTGTAGTAGCTGGAACGACTTTTGTCATTCTTGCGGATCCGGTCACGTGCCTTCGAATCGGTCAGATCATAAAGTGTAGAGATACGTCTTACTCTGACATCAAGATCCGCATGTATGAAGACACTGAGCAGATTGGGATTGTCTTCGAGCGCGTAATCAGCACATCTTCCGATCATCACACAGGGACCCTGCGCCGCCAGTTTCTTTACGGTATCAAATTGTGCCAGAAATACCTTCTGGTTCAAGGGCATTTCATTCATGACGTTTGAAGTGTATCCGAAGGAATAGGTGTCCATGACCAGAGAATACAGAAAGCTGCTCGTCGGCTTCTCATCCTGATTCTCAAAGATCTCTTTGGCCAGACCACTGTCCTTTGCTGCATGGTCCAGAAGCTCCTTGTCATAAAACGGAATTTTCAGATCATCTGCGAGTAATTTTCCGATCAGATGTCCCCCGCTGCCAAACTCACGTCCAATTGTAATGATCGTCTTCATAACAGTTCCTCCTTTTCAGGATCAGCCAATGAATGACTGGATCAAAGAAAAATACATATACCTGATTGTATTGTAAAGAATCCAATCAGGGCTTTGTTTTCGAAACAATTCATTTCTGTTCCATCATTATAACATATCTTCTGATAAATTGCATATAAAAACATTATTATCCGAACTGTTTTTGTATGCTTTGACAAAATATGGCTTTATTAGGAGAAATTGTATGAATTTGTCATGCGAGCTTTCGAAGCAGATTTTCAAAATATTCCGGCAGCGGAGCCGTGAATTCCATATACTGCCCTGTCACTGGATGCGTAAAACCCAGAACCATGGCATGCAGAGTCTGCCCCTGCAGCCCCTTCACAGGACATTTCTTCGGACCGTAGAGTGTATCGCCCAGCAGAGGATGACCGATATGTGCCATGTGAACGCGGATCTGATGGGTTCTTCCGGTCTCCAGGCGGCATTCCACATAGGTATAGCCACGCAGGCGTTGCAGGACATGGACGTGGGTTATGGCTGGCTTACCCTTGTCATCCGTGGTAACCGTCATTTTCTTCCTGTCCGTGGGGTGACGGCCGATATTTCCCCGGATCGTAATATCGTCTTCTGCGAGGATTCCATGGACAATGGCCCGGTATCTCCGCGTAATGCTGTGTACAGACAGCTGTGCCGCCAGGCTCTGATGGGCCAGGTCATTTTTGCAGACGACCAGTGCACCTGTAGTATCCATGTCAATCCGGTGAACGATTCCCGGACGCAGAACACCATTGATTCCTGACAGGCTGTCACCGCAGTGGTACAGCAGAGCATTCACCAGTGTATGCGAATAGTGCCCTGCTGCAGGATGAACCACCATGCCCTTGGGTTTGTTCACGACAAGAAGGACATCATCCTCATAGAGAATGTCCAGGGGAATATTCTCCGGAAGTATGGAAGGCTCCTGATTGTCCGGAATGGTCAGATGCACCGGATCACCGGTCTGCACCCGGTAGTTGGCCTTTACCTGCCTGCCGGAAACTGAAACGGCTGCATCCTTCAGCAGTTTCTGGATGTGTGAACGGGACATGGTCTCAAGCTGCTTTGTAAGATAAACATCGATCCGTTCATCCTGATCTTCCGGGCCGACAGTAATCGAAATCTCCTTCATAGTAATGTGCTCCATATCTCGTCCGGTTCAGACACGGTAATATGTCCTATGTCCCGTCCGGTTCTCCGGTTCAGATCAATCCGCTCTCTGCTTTTTTTTGAAAATTTCCTGAAGATCCGCGTCCTTGTAGTAGAACAGCACAAGAATAATCAGAACAATCACGGAGAGCGTTACAAAAATGTCAGCAACATTGAATACCGGAAAATGAATGATGGAAAAGTAAATAAAGTCTACCACATATTTGTGGAAAATCCGGTCAATCAGATTTCCGACAGCGCCTGCGCACAAGACTGTGACACACCAGAGAAGCGGATTGAATCTGGAGGTGTCCCTGGGAACCCTGCGCATCAGTGCAATTGCTGCAATCAGAAAAACTGCGGTGAGAATATAGAAGAACCACTGCTGATTCTGAAGCATGCTGAAGGCAGCACCGTTATTTTCCAGATACTGCAGTTCCAGCACGCCCGGAATGATAACCTTCGGCGGTCTTCCGGCAAGGTACTGTACAGCAAGGTATTTGGTGATCTGATCAAGTAATACCATGACAGCTCCTGCGACCAGAAGAATGACGGGGCTGGTTCGTTTTTTATTGACAGTCTGACTTGATGATTTCATATTTATTAGATTCCTTATAAGATTTCTGATAACGTAGTAGTCGGTAAAGCAGCACTTCAAAGCAAATTAGTATGCTATATTTTTTTGCTCTGGCATGATAAGTATTGAGGCAGCATCGTACAGATCCTGATCT
>JAJGAH010000196.1 GCA_020844525.1 Eubacterium sp. | reverse complement strand
CACAGGGGGATTCTTTGAGTATCTGAAAATTGCAGAGGGCTGTGACAAACATTGCACCTATTGTGCCATTCCAGGTATGCGCGGTCCCTATCGGAGCGTTCCCATGGAGGATCTTCTGGAGGAAGCCGAAGGCCTTGCACAGGACGGTGTAAAGGAACTCATTCTAGTTGCGCAGGAGACGACCCGATATGGCGTTGACCTCTATGGGCGGAAAATGCTTCATGTTCTGCTCGAAAAGCTTTCGGAAATTGATGGCATCCGCTGGATCCGGGTTCTGTACTGTTATCCAGAAGAGATTTATCCGGAAATGATTGATGCCATGAAGAGACTTCCGAAGGTCTGTCATTATCTGGACCTGCCAATACAGCATTCGAACGACGAAATTCTGATGCGCATGGGCAGAAAGACCAGTCATGACGATCTGGTACACATTATTCAGAATCTTCGTGCAGAGATCCCGGATATAGCACTGCGCACAACATTGATCACCGGTTTTCCCGGGGAGACGGAAGCACAGCACGAAGATGCATGCCGTTTCGTCCAGGAAATGAAATTTGACCGTCTGGGTGTCTTCACTTATTCCCAGGAAGCGGGCACACCGGCAGCGTCCTTTGACGGCCAGCTGAACGATGAAACGAAGAAGACCCGGCAGGATCATCTCATGACACTGCAGCAGGAAGTATCAAAGGAAAGAAACGAAAAAATGATCGGCCGTACACTGGATGTCTTCATTGAGGGATATATGAGCAGTGAAGATGCTTATGTCGGAAGGACCTATGCAGATACACCGAATATTGACGGGCTTGTATTTATTCAGACCCGGCAGGAACTAAATACCGGTGATTTTGTGAAGGTAACGATTACTGGTGCACTGGAGTATGATCTGATTGGCGAACTCGCAGATGACGATACGGAATCTCTCCTGAATAAAACCGAGGTGTAAATACTGATGAATTTACCGAACAAATTAACCTGTCTTCGTATGATCATGATTCCATTTTTTGTGATCTTTATGTATCTTCCACAGAAATGGGCCGGATATGTGGCACTGATCATTTTTATTGCGGCAAGTCTTACGGATACAGCGGATGGATATATCGCCCGCAAATACAATCTGATTACGGATTTCGGAAAGTTCATGGACCCGCTGGCTGACAAGCTGCTGGTATGCTCTGCCCTGATTCTCTTCGCTGGAAACGGCAGAATTCCGGCATTTGTTGTCGTGATCATTATCTCCCGTGAATTTATTATCAGCGGATTTCGTCTGATTGCGGCAGATAACGGGCTTGTGATTGCCGCCAGCTACTGGGGAAAGGCAAAGACCATCTCCCAGATGGTAATGATCATTGTCCTTCTGCTCGCTGTTCCAGGATGGAGACCCTTTGAAATTGTATTGATCACGATTGCGACAGCACTGACTGTCATTTCACTGCTGGACTATCTGATCAAGAATAAGTCTGTACTTGGAAATCAGAAATAACCTGTATTGATTTATCTGGAGCAGATTATCATGGAAGAAAAAACAATTGACAAACCGGATGCCAGGGATTTAAAAATTGCCAAAAAGAAGAAAGATACACTGCAGCAGATGGATCTTTCTGCCTGCAGGTCACAGGAGGAAAAGCTGGTCACCGTTCTGAAGAACACCCATCAGACCATCACCACGGTGGAATCCTGTACAGGCGGTGCCATTGCTTCAAAGATCGTAGACGTTCCCGGTGCGTCCCTGGTTCTGAAGGAAGCCTTCGTTACCTATTGTGACAAGGCGAAGAACCAGCTGGTCGGTGTACATAAGAAAACACTCAGAAAGTATACGGCTGTCTCTGAGCAGGTCTGCCGTCAGATGGCAAAAGGCGGCGCCAGGACTGCCGGGGCTGATCTGTGCCTTGCATCCACCGGGATCGCCGGTCCGGATGGCACACCGGAATTTCCCGCGGGTCTTGTATATCTCGGATGCTGCTTTCATAAAAAGTGTGTGGTACAGAAATATCATTTTTCCGGAACCAGAAACGAGATCCGCAGCCAGGCGGTACGTGAGGCAATCAACCTTGCCCTGACCTGTCTGGGGGTTACTCCATAGAAACAGACTCACTGTCTGCCGGGTATGCGCAATACGTTGACAGAGGGTGAGTTTTTCGTTTATAAAAGAATCGATTCTTATCAATACCGTTTTCAATACCGGAGGGCTTGGATGACAAATAATGAATCAGGTTTAAAAGAAGAATGTGGTGTTTTCGGAATCTATGATCCTGCTGGCGGAGAAGTCAGCAGAACGATATATTTTGGTCTGGAAGCGCTTCAGCACCGCGGTCAGGAATCATGCGGAATCGCTGTATCCAACACGAATGGGCCAAAGGGACGTGTAAGCTCCTACCGTGGACTCGGTCTTCTGAATGAAGTGTTCAAAGGTGATGAGCTTTCACATCTGAAAGGAAACATCGGTGTCGGTCATGTCCGTTATTCCACATCCGGATCGCTGAATGTGAACAATGCGCAGCCTCTTGTGCTGAACTACATCAAGGGTTCCCTGGCACTGGCACACAATGGAAATCTCGTCAATGCCTATGAGCTTCGGGAGCAGATGGAAAATACAGGCGCGATTTTTCACACGACCATAGATTCAGAAGTGATTGCCTATTGTATCGCTCGTGAGCGTGTGAAAAGCCCGTGTATTGAAGAAGCAGTAAAGAAAGCGATGACACAGATCAGAGGTGCCTATGCGCTGGTTATGATGAGCCCGCGCAAGCTGATTGGTGTACGTGATCCCTGGGGTTTGCGTCCTCTGTGCATTGGAAAGCGTGACAACGCCTATATTCTGGCCTCAGAAAGCTGTGCGCTACATTCCATCGATGCGGAGTTTATTCGTGATGTAAAGCCCGGAGAGATTGTCACCATCGATAAAAATGGCGAGATACACTCTGAATTTATGGATAATATTATCCCACGTGAGAAGCAGGCCCGCTGTATCTTTGAATACATCTACTTTGCCCGTCTTGATTCAAAGATTGATGGTATTGCCGTATATGATGCCCGGATCCGGGGCGGCGCTTCCCTGGCGAGAACCTATCCTGTGGAAGCGGATATTGTTGTGGGCGTTCCTGATTCCGGTCTTGCCGCCGCACAGGGCTATGCCATGGAATCCGGTATTCCGTTTGGCATTGCGTTCCATAAGAACAGCTACGTTGGCCGTACCTTTATCAAACCAAGCCAGGACGAGCGGGAGTCCAGCGTCAAGATTAAACTCAGTGTCATTAAATCCGTCGTAAAGGGTAAAAGAGTAGTTCTGGTTGATGATTCCATTGTCCGTGGGACAACCATTACGAATCTGATCCACACTATGAAGCGATGTGGAGCAAAAGAGGTTCATGTTCGGATCAGTTCCCCGCCGTTCCTGCATCCCTGCTATTTTGGTGTTGACGTTCCATCCAATAAGCAGCTGATTGCTTCACAGAATTCCACGGAGGAAATCCGCCGCAGAATCGGCGCGGATTCCCTTGGATATATGCAGATCAGCGAACTTCAGGACATGGTAGGCGACCTTCCGATCTGCAAGGCCTGTTTTGACAGTAATTACCCCATGGAGGTTCCGGATCACGAAATACGTGATGCCTTTGAAGGAAACTAAAATATTTACGCAATTACGCAGAAGAAAACCTGTGATTGTTCAGCATTAGATGTCGTGACGCGAAAGCACGGCAAGGAGGAGGAATGGATGTCTGTTAAATACGTATTTGTAACTGGTGGTGTTGTTTCCGGTCTTGGAAAGGGTATTACTGCCGCCTCCCTGGGCAGACTTCTGAAGGCAAGAGGGTACAGTGTCACGATGCAGAAGTTTGATCCCTATATCAATGTCGATCCCGGTACCATGAACCCGATACAGCATGGAGAAGTATTCGTTACAGATGACGGTACGGAGACAGATCTGGATCTGGGTCACTATGAACGTTTTATTGA
This sequence comes from Eubacterium sp., assembly GCA_020844525.1. GTDB lineage: Bacteria > Bacillota > Clostridia > Lachnospirales > Lachnospiraceae > Bilifractor. Next base: position 1,473 of record JAJGAH010000196.1, on the reverse strand, counting down.
TGAAAGCCTTGACCATAATTCAAATGTGACAACCGGTAAGGTATACTCTACAGTTCTGCAAAAGGAACGCCATGGAGATTATGGCGGCGGTACGGTGCAGGTCATTCCCCATATTACGAACGAAATCAAGAGCCGTTTCTACAGAGCGAAGAGCGAGGATGAAGAGAAGATCGCCATTATTGAGGTCGGCGGTACGGTGGGTGATATTGAGAGCCAGCCTTTCCTGGAGGCAATCCGTCAGTTTCAGCATGATATCGGACACGAAAATGCCATCATGATCCATGTCACTCTGATTCCTTACCTGAAAGCTTCAGGAGAGCTCAAGACAAAACCGACACAGACCTCCGTAAAGGCACTGCAGAGTATCGGTATTATGCCGGATATTCTGGTCTGCCGTTCTGAATATCCCCTCAGTCAGAGCCTGAAGGACAAGATCGCACTGTTCTGTAATGTTCCTAGCAGCCACGTTCTGCAGAACCTGGATGTCGAATATCTGTATGAGGCTCCGCTTGCGATGGAGAAGGAAAGACTTGCAGATGTTGTACTGGAATGCCTGCAGCTTCCGGATCCCCAGCCGGACCTCTCAGACTGGACCAGTATGGTGGAGGACCTTCGCAACCTGAAGCACCATGTCACGATCGCACTTGTTGGAAAATACATCGCATTGCATGATGCATATCTCAGTGTTGTAGAAGCACTGAAGCACGGCGGCATCAAGAACAGCGCCGAGGTTGAGCTTGCCTGGATTGATTCCGAAAAGCTCAATCGTGACAATGCGGCGGATATTCTGGGTGATATGGATGGTATTATTGTGCCCGGAGGATTCGGCGATCGCGGTGTAGACGGAATGATTGTGGCGGCGGAATATGCCCGCACACATAAGATCCCATACCTTGGTCTCTGCCTTGGCATGCAGGTTGCGATTATTGAATATGCGAGAAATGTCTGCGGCTACCATGACGCCCACAGCATTGAGCTGGATCCGGATACCATGCATCCGGTTATTGCGCTGATGCCCGACCAGAATGATGTAACGGATCTGGGCGGTACACTGCGTCTTGGCTCTTATCCATGTGAGCTGAAGGAGGGAACCATCGCCCGAGAGCTGTACGGCTCAAGCCTGATTCATGAGCGCCACAGACACAGATATGAGGTAAACAATGATTACCGGAAACCTCTCACTGATGCCGGTATGGTCCTCTCCGGAATATCTCCGGACGGTCATATTGTCGAGATGATCGAGCTGAAAAGGGAGGATCATCCATTCTATGTCGGCACACAGGCACATCCGGAATTCAAGAGCCGCCCGAACCGTCCGCATCCGCTGTTCCGGGGATTTGTGGCAGCTGCATTAAAATACAGAGAGGAGAAATAATCCATGTTTAAAGCGAATCAGAATTATCTGCGCCTGCAGGGAAGCTATCTTTTTTCCACTATTGCGAAAAAGGTTGCGGCTTATACGGAGGCAAATCC
>JAJGAH010000195.1 GCA_020844525.1 Eubacterium sp. | reverse complement strand
ATGCCGCTTCCGCGGCGTCTTGCATCCGCATCGATCTCAATCGCACGCAGTACAGCTGTAGTATCCGTGGAGAAATACGGGCTTCCTGTGCCGCCTCCGAAAAACACAACCATATTGTGCGCAAAATACTTATTGCTCCTGTCCTTTGAAAAGAGCTTTGTAATGCCGCCGACCTCAAATGGCGTAAGCACAGATGTCATCATGCCCTGAGAGCGGAAAATCTCTGACACATAGATGCAGTTCATGACGGTTGCAAGCATCCCGATTTCATCAGCCTTGGTGCGGTCGATGTTCCGGCTGGAACGGCCTCTCCAGAAGTTTCCGCCTCCAATGACGATTCCGATCTGATATCCTTCGTCCACAAGCTTCTTCACCTGCTTTGCAACGCCAGTCACAACCCCCTCGTCAAATCCGGTCTTCTTCTCTCCGGCAAGTGCCTCTCCGCTGAGCTTCAGCAATAATCTTTTCATGCGCGATCTCCTTTTATGTTGCGCCCATTATAGTCTTAATAGCGCACCCTCTGCAAATCTGTCCGGCAACTGTAATCATTATAGCATAAAGATTGCCCCTATCACGAAAAAATCACAGCTGGGATACAACAAAGATATCGTAGATCGCCTTGATCGCGGTCTCAAAATCCCGGTTTTCCACACCGACGATAATATTCAGTTCAGAGGAACCCTGGTCAATCATCTTGACATTGACATGTGCATGCGCGAGAGCGGCAAAAATCCTGCCTGCAGTACCGCGGGTCCTCCGCATTCCTCTCCCAACAACCGCAATCAGTGCCAGGTCAGACTCAAGCTCAATCATATCCGGATGTACCGCCCTGTGAAGGCCGGCAATGATCTGCTGCTCATGCTTTTCAAATTCATTCTGGTTTACAAATACAGAAAAAGTATCAATTCCGGAAGGTGTATGCTCGAAGGTCATACCGCAGTCCTCAAATACCTGAAGGACCTTGCGTCCAAAACCAACCTCGGCGTTCATCATTGCCTTCTCGATTGTGACAGAAGCAAACCCCTTCTTGCCGCCGATACCTGTGATCGTGTACTTCGGCTTATTGCAGGTATTCTCCACAACCATAGTGCCAGGGTCCTGCGGACGGTTCGTATTACGCACATTGATCGGAATGCCTTCTTTTCTCAAGGGGAAGACAGCGTCCTCGTGAAGCACCGTGGCGCCCATATAAGAAAGCTCACGCATCTCACGGTATGTGATTGTGCTGATTGTGACAGGGTCCTTGATGATTCTCGGGTCTGCCATCAGGAATCCGGATACATCCGTCCAGTTCTCATACAGATCTGCGTGTACAGCCTTCGCCACCAGTGACCCCGTGATGTCAGAGCCTCCTCTTGAGAAGGTCTCGATAGTCCCATCCGGCTTTGCGCCATAGAAGCCCGGAACCACAGCGTGCTCCAGGGGTTCAAGAATCGCGCCCATCTGTTTGTCCGTGCGGATTGCGTCAAATTTGCCATCCTCATCAAAGGCCACAACCTTCGTTGCATCTACAAATGTAAAGCCGAGGTATTCTGCCATCACGATGCCGTTCAGGTACTCACCGCGGGAAGCCGCATAGTCGACGCCGATCTTGTTTTCAAAGTTCTGGGAGATAACAGAAAATTCATCGTCCAGATTCAGGTCCAGTCCCAGACCCTGGATAATTTCATCATAGCGGTCACGGATATTCTGGAGGATTCCGGAAAAATCCTTGCCCTCCTCTGCCTGATGGTAGCATGCATACAGCATGTCCGTAACCTTGGTGTCGTTACTGAAACGCCTGCCCGGCGCAGAGGGTACTACGTAGCGTCTTCCCGCGTCTGCACGGATGATATCTCCGACCTTTTTGAACTGGTCTGCATTTGCAAGGGAACTGCCACCGAATTTCACCACTTTTTTCATGTTATTTTCCATCCTTCAAAAATATGTGTCTGATATAAGAAATCGTTACGTCTTCGCCTTTGTCCGCAAGCATACCGAGCAGCAGGTCCAGCTGCTGCTTCACAGTATCGTCCACAAACCAGAGCTTGTCCCGGCTCTTCATCCAGTACTCATAAGGCGAGCGGTCTGTATACTTTCCGCCCAGATATACCCTGGATGCACTGATCCTGTCCGCTACCATTTCCGCTACATATCTTCGCGGAATTGGCACACCTTTGATGATTGTATCACAGTTTATTCCATAGTCAATCCAGTATTCAAAGTGATGCTTGTTGCGCCCCTTATGGTGCAGCCACGAAAGAGAAACCCCTGTGGCCTCCCTCTCCGCATTATTCGGGCTCCTGTTTCCCTGCCAGTACCGTGCCCCCTGCATGAACTCTGTCGGGGAATACTTGGAGAGATCATGCGCCAGCCCCTGTCTGTACAGTCCCATACGGAAGCAGTAGTACATTACAAGGCCTTTATGATGTGTAATCGTTTTGAAATGCTGCCAGGCATAGTTTTTCATTTTCCGTGCACCGCCATAAGGATTTTTACACTTCTGGGTTCCGCCTCAATCGTCTTTGTATCCGGGACGATTTCTTCCTCCTGTCCATCCTCCAGAAACGGCTTCTCCCTGGACGTATCCGCTTTGAGCACCCATCTGCACCCGTCAGGCAGATCGGGAAGCGCAAACTTCTGGACCATCCAGTACATATTGTAGATGATATAGATCGTATCATCACAGGACCCGTCCTCTCTTACCGCATAACTGCCGCAGTACAGAGCGCCAATGCCGATCCTTGTCTCCCCGGCAGTATGCATCCATGCAACCGCACCGTGATAGGAAAGATCCGGAAAACCGCAGGCCTTATAATCGGTCATGCGCAGAGCACTGGCAGAGTGAAGGACAGGATGCTCTCTTCGGAAACGAATTGCTGTTTTTACAAAGTCCTGCATTTCCCTTGCCGTCCTGGATCTGCTCCAGGTGACCCATCCGGTCCTGTTATCCTGACACCATGCATTGTTATTGCCGTTCTGCGTATTTTCCACTTCATCGCCGGCATAAATCATGGGGCATCCCTGGCTGGTCATCAGCATAAGAAATGCATTCCGCAGCTGATTCCTTCGAAGCTGTCTGACCGATCCCTTTCTGGATGGTCCCTCCTCGCCGCAGTTCCAGGTGAAATTATAACTGGTCCCGTCGTGATTCTGTTCCCCGTTGGCATCATTATGCTTCTCCTCATAGGAAACCATGTCATACATGGTAAATCCGTCCTGGTCCGCGAAATAATTGATGACAGCCTGATCTTCAAAATTTCTTCTGAGAAACCAGCCGACGTCATCCGTGCTGACGTCCAGATCACCCTTCAGGAAACGGCGCATGAGCTGTTCGTACCCCGGATTCATGGAGCCAAGGTTGCGGTATTTTTCCTCTCTTTTCCTGCAGATTGATGTATCAAATCCGGAAGCAATCAGCTTTGTTCTGCAAAGCAGAGGATCAGTCAGAACCGCATGCTTCCATCCTCCCTCCCCTACAAGATGAAAGCCGTCCACCTTGAAATGAAGCCTCCAGTACCGGAGAACATCCGTCACAAGCCTGGCATCCGCTTCAGGAAGAAAATAAAACTCGGGGATGCATTCCAGCCCGGCATGATGCAGGGCATCCACCATTTCCGCGAGCTCCCTGTTCGGGTTCGCTGTCGCACAGTAGGAGGCCTTCGGCGCAAAATACAGGCCTTTCGTATAGCCCCAGTAATTATTGAGCAGGCCGCCTTCCTTTTCCGGCTGCATCACCTGTACATTCTGATCCAGATAGTAAAACTGTTCTGTATCTGTTTCTTCCTCAAATGTATACGGCGGCATCAGGATTAACGATGTCACGCCCAGTTCCTTCAGATAAGGAATGGCATCGATCAGACCAAGGAATGTGCCCGGGTGCCTGATGCCGGGTCTGCCTTTCGTAAATCCTCTGACATGCAGCTTATAGAAGATACAGTCCTCGTAAGGAATACCAAGAGGCTCAGTCTTTGGACGGTCGTACACACACATGGAACAGCGGTATTCCCTCGCACCGGTTTCCTGATTCTGTACAGTTCGAACCGCTCTGGCATAGGGATCCGGCATGATTTTTCCATCGATTCTGTAATTGTATTCATAATCTCCGGAATGCTCCATCTCTACAAAAACGGCACCTGCATTGCCAACCCTGTCCTTTTCCTCCAGCGGAATGATCTGACAGGGAAGGGCATCCCCTGCATGATAAAGCAGAAGTTCTGCCTGACTGCCTTCCGGAATGGTACAGGCGAACAGATTTCCATCCCTTGCCTCATCTGCCCGGAAACTGTACATGCCCAATCTCTCCGGGTCAGACGGTGTTACCTTGAATTCTGTCTTTGCAGCCATAATCCCCCTCCGGTTATCAAATATAATTTAAAGATCCAGATCCAGCTCCACCGGGCAATGGTCAGATCCCATGATATCCGTATGAATCCTGGCATCTTTGATCACATTCTTGAGATCATTTGAGACAAGGAAATAATCAATCCGCCATCCCGCATTCTTCTCTCTTGCCTTGAAACGATACGACCACCAGGAGTATTCCACCTTGTCCGGATACAGCATTCGGTAAGAATCCGTAAAGCCGGCTGCCAGAAGATCCGTCATCTTCTCCCGTTCCTCATCGGTGAATCCGGCATTTCGGCGATTCGTCTTCGGGTTTTTGATATCGATTTCTTCATGAGCGACATTCAGATCTCCGCAGACAACCACACCCTTCTTCTGGTTAAGGCCGCATAGATAAGCCCGGAAATCATCCTCCCACTGCATGCGGTAATCCAGCCGCTTCAGCTCACTCTGCGAATTCGGCGTATAACAGGTGACAAGAAAAAAGCGTTCATATTCCAGTGTTATGACCCTGCCCTCGTGATCATGCGCATCGATGCCGATCCCGCAGGATACGGAAAGAGGTTTTTCCTTCGCGAAAACAGCAGTGCCGGAATATCCCTTCCTATCCGCATAATTCCAGAAGCAGTGATATCCCTCCGGTGCAAAATCAATCTGTCCCTCCTGCAGCTTGCTCTCCTGTATACAGAAAAAATCAGCATCTGCCTCCTGAAAATATTCCTTGAAGCCTTTTCCGACGCAGGCCCTCAGACCGTTTACATTCCAGGAAATGAATTTCATATATACCTCCTCGCCCCGCTAATCCAGCTTTGTGCGATAACGGATCGCCCGAAACGTCTCCAAATTGGGATCTGCAGGTCCGTGCATCGGCATCCGGTTCTTCTTATAACGATTGACAATCTCAAAAATCTCCCGTGTAACCACTTCTCCCGGACAGATCAGTGGAATCCCGGGCGGATAGGGAATAACACTTTCCCCCGCGATTCTGCCAACCGCATCTTCCCATCTGACCAGAACCTTTTCACTGTAAAACGCATCCCGCGGACGCATGGCTACCTGGGGAAGCACTGAAAATGCATGCTGAATATCCGCCTGGCCAATCTGTCCATTCCTCTCCTCG
>JAJGAH010000194.1 GCA_020844525.1 Eubacterium sp. | reverse complement strand
TATCGTTTTTCTGTACTTCTTTTACAAAAGTCTTACCGTTTCACAGCGCCTGCAGATACCCGGCTTACTCCTGGCCCTTCACACGGAACTTGGATACCAGACGGTCAAGAAGCGCAGCCTGTGAGGACAGCTCCTCGCTTGCAGCAGCGCTCTCCTCAGCCGTTGCGGAATTGGTCTGTACAACTGCAGAAATCTGATCAATACCCTCCGTAACCTGCTTCACACCCGTGCTCTGTTCCTCGGAAGCGCTGGAGATCTCAGCTACCAGTGCATCAATCTTTGTAAAGCTCTCAGATACCTTCTTCAGAGCCTTTGCCGTTTCATCGGTAATGCCCGCACCATTCTGCACAGCGTTTATCGTATCCTCAATCAGCTTGGCCGTATCTCTGGCCGCCTCCTGGGACTTCTTGGCAAGGTTGCCGACCTCATCTGCGACAACCGCAAATCCCTTGCCGGCAGCGCCTGCTCTGGCAGCCTCAATGGACGCATTGAGCGCAAGGATATTGGTCTGGAAAGCAATGTCATCGATGGTCTTAATGATCTTGCTGATCTCCCCGGCCTTTTCGGTAATTTCCGTCATGGAAGCAGACATCTCATCCATCTTGCGGTTGGACATGTCCACAGATGCGTAAGCGCTGTGGCTGATCTCTGCAGCCTCCTTCGTTTTCTCTGTTGTGGAAAGGATCTTGGTGGAAATTGTCCCCATCGTATCCGACAGCTCTTCTACAGAGGAAGCCTGCTCTGTGGAACCCTGTGCCAGCGCCTGTGCACCGGAAGCCACCTGCTCAGAGCCGCTGTCCACCTGTTCAGCTGCATTCTTGATATCCGTCATCGTTCTGGAAAGTTCATCCGTAATGGCCTGCATGGACTCCCTCAGAGACGCATAACCGCCAATATAATATTCCTTATGTCTGTCCATATCCGGATCCAGATTGCCGGAAGCCACTTCCTTCAGCTGCTCGGTAATGTCACTGATAATACCGACTACTCTGTCAATGAAATTATGAATGGATGTCGCCAGGCGTCCGATCTCGTCATCACTGTCATAAGTGATTTCTACATCAAAGTTGCCCTCTGCGACCTCCTCAGCAGCCGCACCGACAGACTTCAACGGCGCAAGTCCCTTTCCAATCATCTTCGAAGCCAGCAGAACCAGAATAATCAGAATAACGATTGCCGAAACATCCACAACTACTACCATGCGGACGATCTGCGCGATATACTCACGAACCGGTACAGCCGTCTGGATCCACCATGTCTCATCACCGACCGTCAGAGGCTCGTAGAAACGCATAACCTGTCCACTGCTGGAGGATGTCTGGATCATGAACTTCTTTCCGGTTTCCTGCTGTGCCGTAATTGCTGAGTAGGCATCTGCAGATACGGTATCCTTGAATGCCTTGCCAATGACATTGGTATGGGTACTGTACAGAATGTTCTTGTTTCCATTAATGACATTTACATACATGGACGGGAATGCAGAATCCTTGGAAGCAACGATCGAGAAGACGTCTGCATCGATGTCGATGATCACAACGCCCTTAAACTTCCCATCCGCAATGACCGGGAAGTACTCAGAAACCATTTTGACGTCATCCTCATCATAGGCATCTGTCACTCCGCTCTTCTGGCTCTCCTTTGCCGGCGCATAATACATAATAATCCTTATCGGAGTATGAGCTGTATTCCAGGTTTTCCACACTGTTATTCTGTACATCCTCCTTATTCATGTAAGGAGCATAAACCTCTGCACTCTGGGAAAAAGCACCAGGCTCCATCAGAACACCTGCCCCGACAATATGCTCATTATCCTTTACGGCCGAATAGATTGTGTTCACAATCACCGTCTCGGCATCAAACCGGCTGGCCGGGATCTTGTCACCTGTCACACGGCTCACATACTCAGCCTTGATATCCTGCGGTTTGTCGGATACGGCACCTTCTGTACTCCAGCTGGCAGTGAGCGCCTCACTCTCATCATCCGGGAGCGCATACATATTATCCAGCGCAAACTGTATGTTGGAATCGATACTAGCCGTAACATTCATGATTCCATTTACCTTTGCAACATTCTGGCTGCTCAGGGTATCCAGATGGTTCCTGGTAGACAGCTTGATCGAATGTCCGACCATGAATGTAATAATAAAACTCATTGCAGTAAAGGATAAAAACATGGCGATTGCCAATACAATCGCAAGACGCCGGGAGAGATCCATATGGCGGAATCCCTTTCGTCTCTGCTTTGCTGAAACACCCGTTACAGCCTGATTCTCATAAGTACTCACTTCAACACTCCTCACTTTAACAAAACTGACTTTGGGCTCGGCAGACTACAGATGCATCGGGCATCACACGGTCTGCTTACTATTACTATTATCGGCATCTCTGTGCTGATCTTAAGTGACATGCAGATGTAATTTTTAATAATGCACTCCCTGAAAATAGCTTTACAAAGTGTTTTTCTCTATTTTTCTCAAAAAAACAAAAGTCATCTCTGTTTCGTATTGCAGCAGTAAGAAAACATCAGCAATACAAAAACATAAGATGACTTTTGATTTCAAAAAACATGCGCAGACAGCTGATCACGCCAGCAGATGCATGCTATAAAATCAGCCCTTTTTATCCACAATCAATCCATCATATTTCAACATCTCTGCAAATGAATCCAACAGTTCTTCAGACGGAATCTCCCTGAGAACCTCCTCTGTATCAGGATCGACGACAGTGATCGCGTAACGCTTAACATCAGAGCGGTATTTCACACGGATGCTCCGTGCCTTGATCATGTCCTTGATCATCTGCACCTGCTCTTCCATTTCCTTCGAATCTTCCGTGCTGTCTTTAAGCTCAGCCTTTGAATCATCCTCCGGGTTATCTTTGCTTACCGTTCCCTGTACATTATTCCTGCGGTCTGTAATAATCTGTTCCAGCTTGTCTGCCGCTGCCTCCCAGACATCCCTTTCTGTTCGGACAGCACCTATGCCACGTACACCTTCGATTTCCATCGGCTGTACCTCCTTGTTTGTGTGGCCAGAAAATACCTGATCACAGTAATATATCGACAGAAATCAAAATAATAAAAGAGACAACAGCTATCTTTCAAAAAATTCAGCGAAATCACTATGGCAATTTCCTGTGCCGGGACCAGGTGCAGCTTTGGATCTTCCTGCAGATAAATACTAGCTAGGAATTGCGCTTCTGACTTCGCAGCTCCCGGAATACATAGCCACGGATAGCAGACTCCGACCCGGGTGGCAGATCAACGAAGCGGCAGCCGTACTGGGTGCCCTCATCCGATGATGCTCGTATGCCCAGCACCTGCAGGGTGTACGTGCGGCGCTGAAGCTGAAACGCATAGGTAAACGAAATCCGGTCATTCTTTGCCAGCGATGCTTTCGTGCATATACGTGCTCCACCGGCACTGAGATTTACGATGCTCCCGTCAAAAGGACCCAGCTGATCAGAAACAAACTGCACCGGCAGACTCGTTGCGACCCGCACATCCTGATGACGCTGTGTAATGCTGACGACCTCCCGGATCCGGCATTCTCCCAGCCACTTTTCCTTCAGATTCTCCTGCCCGGCCCGCGGCATTACCTTGACCTCGCAATCCGCCTGCACGACACCCAGAAAATCATCATAAAAGTCTACCCGCGTTCCAAATTCCGTTCCATATCCTTTATAGTTCTTCAGATAAAGCAGAATGCCCTTATCCATCAGCCGGACCCGGGCAGGCCATTTGTCCCCGGACGGAGTGTATAGAATTGCTTTCTTACAGTCTTTCAGGATACTTACCATATTCGTCCGTGAAGCCCTTTCTGTCACAGTTCCCCGATGGATGGTGTACTATCCGTCAGTGTCTTTATACGCATCAGCTGGACAAGATCGCTGAGTGTACTTTCCTGAAGTGCGGACGTATCGGAATTGTCCGACGTTGCAGTCGGCAAGGTACTGTCACCTGCCTGGCTGACAGATTGCTGTGTGGTGGAGCCTGCAGAATCCGACTGATTTAACACTGCCATAATATCCCTGACATAATTCTGCGTCTCGGCAAAGGGCGGTATGCCGCCATACTTCGCCACATTTCCCTCCCCCGCGCTATATGCAGCGAGAGCCAGTGAAATGTCCCCCTGGTATTCATTCAGCAGTCTGGACAGCAGCTTTGCACCGCCCATAATATTCTGCTCTGCATCAAACGGATTTTCCACGCCCATTGCCGCCGCAGTTCCCGGCATCAGCTGCATGATGCCCATAGCACCAGCCGAAGAGACTGCCGAGGCGTTAAATCCCGACTCATGCTGTGCCACAGCTTTCAGAAGCTGCGTTGACACGCCATACGCAGCGGAGGCGCGCTGAAAAATATCCTCCAGGGATGCATCCCCGCTATTGATCTCCGATGCAGCCGGCGCACCTGCTTCCGTTCCGGCAATTTCAGAAGACAAATCATCTGAAGCATTGATCCCCAAAAGGCCCGCCGAAAGTGCATCGACGCCTCCTGTCAGGCCAAGAACAGAATAAGCACTGCTGTCGGAAGCTGTCATATCTGCACTGGATTCTTGTACCTGTGTATCCGATATGGCTTCGCTGTTATCTGTGTTCTTTTCCCGCAGCTTCTCCAGCAAAATCTTCTGGAAATAATTGTCAAAAACCGCATTTCCGGTTGTTCCGCTGTTCTGCGATATGCCTGCCTGTGTGGCCATGCCGCTGATGTAGGCATCTGTCACCTGATTGATCCTGCTCATTTCCTATATTCCCTTCTGCTGTGATAGCCGGATGATGTCATCCTCTCCGGCGCCCTTCCGCCAGGTGCGGTACCTTGTGTCTGCGCGGATTGTTCCGGCGCTGTGCCGGATTTTCTGGAATTCTGCGTTCCCGCAGCCTTCCTGCTGCCCCTCGTTTTTGTCTTTGTCTCTTCCGGCTTTCTGCTCTGCGTCTGTTCCGGCCCTTTGCTCTTATCCCTTGATCCTTCTCTTCCATCACCGGTATAGCCCAGAAAATATACATAGATCTCTACAATGGCCTGATATAATTCTTCCGGTATCTCTGTCCCGAGCTTCAGCTGTGTCAGAAGAGAGGCAAGAGATTCATCCTCATAGACCGGTATGCCGGCCTCCAGAGCCGTTTCTGTAATTTTCTCTGCTACATATCCCATGCCGGAAGCCACCACAACCGGTGCCCCCTGATTCTGGGGATCATACTGGAGCGCAGCAGCCTTCCGCTTCAGAATATCATTAAACTGAGACATTGATGCTCCTTTCCTCCTCCCGGATTTCAGGAAAAACCTCCTGCACACTGATTTCCCGGACCTTCGGAGACATTGTCACATCAGCAGAAAGACCGTTCCGCTTCAGAATGGCAGCTACAGCATTTTCAACCGTGCGGGGGCTTTCCTTCACTGTATCAGGAACGAACAGCTGCATCTTCATCTTGTTGTTCTTCAGAATACCAATCATATCAAAACTGCCAAGCCGGTCAATCC
>JAJGAH010000193.1 GCA_020844525.1 Eubacterium sp. | reverse complement strand
ATGAGGATACGGTCATGACAGCCAGACTTGCCAAAAATTATCTCGCCAAGCAGCAGATCGCCCGGAAGGCGGCCACCTGGGTCCATGATGGCGACACCATTCTGATCGAGTCCGGTTCCTCCTGCGTTCTGCTGGCGGATGCGCTTGCAAAGACAGGAAAAAGCATTACCGTCATCACCAATTCCCTGTTTCTCGCAGGCTATGTCACACAGCAGACGGACAGAGCCCCGGTTTCCCGCATGAGAATCATATTGACCGGTGGAGACTATCTTCCTGATTCTGAATGCATGGTCGGTCCTGTAGCGCGAAAAGCACTGGAAAACTTTCATGCAAAATATTTTTTCTCCGGAACAGACGGGTATTCCATCACAGGCGGATTTACGGGCGACAGTCTCCTGAAGGCGGAGGTCATCAGGGCGATGGCCGACCATGCTGAGACAACGGTTCTGCTGGCGGAAAGTCAGAAATTCAGCAGGGAAGGCGCGATTGCTCTTTTTGATCATGCATCGCCGGCATATCTGATTACAGATAAAATGCCGGAGGCAGATGTTCTTGCGTCGATGCAAAACCGGGGGATACAGATTGTGCTGGCTGATTGAAGAGAAGCCGGATATGTTATCGCGGTAATGCGTGTTGAGGTACAAGGATCTTTCACAGAACTGCTTCTATTGTGTTATCATGTGCGTAGCGTCCTCAGGTGATAGTTCTGATGGGTCATGAACAGAAAATAACATTCAGATAAATGGAATAACTGTGAAGAGAAAACACAGGAATTTATAAAACGATGACATCCGGCGAGAATAGATTTCATCTAGAAAGGAAAATGATGGCTGATTTAAAGGAAAATGCAGAAAAACCCGATTATTCCGGAAATCCGGACCTTGGCGGAGGAAAGAACATGCTGGAGCGCATGAATCACAGCCATGCCTACCTGCGTAACTGGGCGTTTCCGATGCTTTCGTGGAAGCCCGGGATGCACATTCTTGACGTTGGATGCGGAGGCGGTGCTGCAATCCACGAGATGCTGAAGCTTTCTGATCACTCACAGATTGACGGTGTAGATTATTCCGAGACCAGTGTAAAGACCGCAGCTGAGACGAATGCAGCAGAGCTGGGCAGACGGGTCTCTGTCACACGTGGAAACATCTGCTCCCTTCCTTTTGCGGATGACACTTATGATCTTGTAACGGCGGTAGAGACAACATATTTCTGGCCGGATATGGAGAAGGCCTTTCATGAAATCTACCGCGTGTTGAAAAAGGATGGCGTGGTCGCTGTGATCAATGAGGGGTCCGATCCGGACCTTCATACAGACTGGCCGAATCCGGATGGCAGTATCACGATCTACCGTCCGGAGGAACTGACAGGTTTTATGAAAAACGCTGGGTTTGTGGACATTTCCGTGAAGCGTGGAGAGGGCGATATTATTCTTGTGCAAGGTCGGAAATAAGGCGTGAGGATGTACAGACAAAAACAAATCTCCAGTATGTACAGATAAAGAACTTGATGCTGGCAAGAAAGAACGAAAAAGTAAGAACTTTGGCTCATCATTGTTTTGGCAATAAAGACATTGATAAAGAACTGATGGAGGTTCCATATGAAGATCACCTTGGCGCAGATTGCAACTACCAATGATCTACACGTCAATATCAGAAAAACCCGGCAGTGGATCCGGGAGGCAGCAGGTACGGATCTACTGCTTTTCCCGGAGGCGCAGCTGACGCCCTTTTTTCCGCAGTATCGGGCAGCGGATGTAAAGGATGCGATTGGACTTTCCAGGGATGAGCTCAGTGTCGACATGGACAGCCGGGAGATTCAGGAGATTTTTGAAAGTATCCGCGATGCCGGCATCTGGTGCTCTCCGAATTTCTACGTAAAGGGAAAGGATGGAAATTACGACACATCCTTTCTGGTTTCGGATAAAGGCGAAGTTGTCGGAAAATCGATGATGGTCTATGTAGCGAATGCACCGCAGTTTTATGAAGCGGATTATTATACACCATCAAAAGAAGGCTTCCGCGTATTTGATACACCGTTTGGCAGAATCGGAATCGTGATCTGCTATGACAGGCATTTTCCGGAGAGCGTGCGGAGCTGCGCACAGCAGGGGGCGGAGCTGGTCCTGATACCAACAGTGAATACCAGGTCGGAGCCATTGGATATCTTTGAAGCGGAAGTGGTTGCCGAGGCGTATCAGAATAACGTCTTTATTGCCATGTGCAATAAGGTGGGTCTTGAGGGTGAGATGGACTTTGCAGGACAGTCTTTTGTCGTAGACTGTGATGGGCATATCCTGTATCGCGCTGATGACCGTGAAGGGCTGCACACGGTGGAAGTCGATCTTTCAAAAGTGCGTGAGAGCAGAATGAGAAGGCCGTATCTGCTGGTAATGGAGAAGTATGATAAAAAGCATGAGAGGCCGTAAACCGAGGTACATGTGTGATAAGGGGTCATTCATTGTTCATGTTGATGTGATACAGTGAATGGCTCTTTGTCTCGCTGCGGGTGTCGGCGGATGCGGGTGTCTGTGGATTGATATCATTTTTAAAATTTGATAAAATATGGACTGCAAAAACGCCGGAACAGGCGGAAGGATGAGCTTATAAAAATTATTATTTGACAATAGATGCGGAATGGAGGCAGTGAACATGACAGCAGCAGTGCGATATTTTTCAAGATCCGGAAATACAAAGCTTGTGGCGGATGCCATCGCCGAGGAGGCAGGTGTATCGGCGGTTTCTGTGGATCAGCCGGATGCCGCTCTGACGGAGAAGGTGGATGTTCTGTTTGTAGGCGGTGCGCTCTATGCATATGGACTGGATAAGCATCTGAAGGCATATCTGGCCAATCTGGACGCGTCAAAGGTAGGTAAGGCTGTTGTTTTCTCGACCTCCTGGATCTCAAAACACAGTATCGATCTGATCCGGAATGCCCTTAAGGCGAAGGGGATTACGGTGGCAGAAAACAGCTTCTATGTGAAGAATAAGGCAAATGCTGCACAGCTGGAAGAAGCGAAGGCATTCACAAAAACATTCATATGACAGGAAGACTGGTGAAGCGTAAAGTCGGATGCATTTGAGTTGAACCCCTTGTGAAAATCCGGGAACATAGTAGAGTCTGTTGAATTGAAAAGACAGATAAAGCCGGAAGCAGCGTACTGGATCGCAGGCATGTGGCACAGGTGTCTCAGGAGACGTGGCATGAAGGAAAACAAGGACAACAGTAAAGCGGAAAGGGTGAGCTGGGCGAAGGACTATCTGAGCTATTTCCTGAAATGGGTGGTCTTGTCCGTGATCATTGGAATTGCCTGTGGGCTGACCGGTGCGGCTTTTGAGCATTGTCTGGCATACGTGACAGCATTGCGGCAGTCACACGCCTGGCTGATTCTCCTGCTTCCTGCTGCAGGTCTGCTGATTGTATTTATTTATCGGGGATTCCGGATTTCCGGAGTTGGAACAAATCAGGTATTTGATTCTGTTGTACAGGGCGGTTCCCTGAAGCTGCGGCTCATGCCTGCTATTTTTATCAGTACAGCACTGACACATCTTTGCGGTGGTTCAGCAGGTCGGGAGAGTGCTGCGCTGCAGCTGGGCGGAAATCTGGGCTGCCATATCGGCAGGCTGCTTCATTTTGATAAAGAGGATGAGCGCATTGCTACAATGACCGGCATGGCGGCTTTTTTTGCGGCTCTTTTTGGCACACCGGTGACAGCAGCTGTTTTTATCGCTACGGTGATCAGTGTGGGTATGGTCAGGCATGCCATGCTGGTTCCTGGCATGTTTGCATCTGTGCTTGCTTCACAGATTGCAAAGCGGCTTGGATCAGAGCCTGTTCGTTTTGCGATTGAGGTGCCGGATGTGTCACTGTCACTGATGCTTCGTGTCATGGTACTCGCCATTGCCTGCGGGCTGGTGTCGGCACTTTTTGTGAGAGCGCTTTACTGGGCCGGGAAGGGATATGACAGGTTATTTTCGAATCCTTATATCCGTGTTGCGGTTGGCGGCTTGTGTGTGATTGCCCTCACCTTATTGGCCGGCAACCAGGATTATAACGGATCCGGCATGAATGTCATTCAACGGGCGATTCTGGAGGGACAGTCACGTCCATGGGATTTTGCCCTTAAAATTCTCTTTACGGCGCTGACGATGGAGGCGGGATATAAGGGTGGAGAAATTGTCCCGGCCTTTTATATCGGTGCTACATTTGGATGTGCGTTTGGCAGCCTGCTTGGAATCCCGGCGGGATTTGCAGCCGCGATCGGGTTTGTGACAGTGTTTGGCGGCGTGACGAATACAATGATCACGTCCATAATTCTCGCGGTAGAGGTATTCGGCGGGGCAGGTCTTCCCTATTTCGCAATTGCCTGTATGCTGAGCTTCGTTTTCTCCGGTTATAATGGTCTGTACTCCAGTCAGGTGATTATGTTCTCCAAGCTCCGATCCAGCAGGATTATGGCGAAGGTAGACCATCAGATGCATCTGGACAATGTCGGAGAGGGTGCGATCCCGGAAAATCGTGACGAGGGGTCTGATAATCTGTCACACTGAAGCAGCAGCGTAACAAGGAAGCAGGCAGTTTGTCACAAGGCATTCTGTTACGCGGCTATCGCTGTTCCTCATCCATAAACATTTTGTCATAGGGGAATTTTATGCAATGAAGAGGGAAAATCTGAAGAAAATTATTGAATTAAGACATACGCTTCATCTGCATGCAGAAGCATCGATGCACGAAAATCGGACAAAACAGTATCTGATGGAGTTTTTGTCTGAGAACACCAGTCTGAAGCTGGTGGACCGGGGAAACTGGTTCTATGCGCTTTGGAATGCGGGGAGTACCGGAAAGCGGATTGCCTTTCGTGCTGACATGGACGCGCTTCCGATCCCCGAGACGATTGACCTGCCCTACGCATCCTGCAATCCCGGGATCTCACATAAGTGCGGTCACGATGGACATTCTGCAGCCCTGGCCGGTCTGGCGCTGGAGCTGGGGGATCCCGGGTATATCGGCGCAGGCGACTGGCCTGCTGTTTATCTGATCTTTCAGCCGGGAGAGGAGATTGGCGCCGGCGGTGAGCAGTGCGCGAAGCTGCTGACAGAAGAGAAGATTTATGAGGTTTATGCTTTTCACAATCTTGGCGGTTTTCCGGAGGGCAGCATCGTCGTGCGGGACGGGCTTTCTCAGCCGGCATCAAAGGGACTAGAGATAGATTTCAAGGGAAAAACAAGCCACGCCAGCTACCCTGAGGAGGGCAGAAATCCTGCCTTCGCCATAGCTGATCTGGTACAGTTCATCCGGGAAAAGGGGAAGGAGCCTCATCAGGGGATGGTTCTATGCACAATTGTGGGTATGGAATGTGGCAGTAGTGACTTCGGAATATCGGCTGGCGCAGGAAAGCTTTCATTGACGCTCCGGGCGGAGAATGAAGAGGAGATGGATCAGCTGCAGGCTGCTCTTCAGGAGAAAGCAGATTCACTTGGAGACCGGGACGGTCTCATAGTCTC
>JAJGAH010000192.1 GCA_020844525.1 Eubacterium sp. | reverse complement strand
CAAATCCGTTCTTGAAAGCCTTGCGGATATAATATACCGGGCCTCCAATTACATTGCCCTGGTCATCCCGGGATTTCGTAACCTGTGCAAGACATGCCTCTGCGTAAATCGTAGCCATCCCAAAGAACGCCGCAATCCACATCCAGAAAATTGCGCCCGGGCCTCCGCCAATCAGGGCCGTCGCACATCCCGCGATATTACCGGTGCCAACCTGGGCTGCAATTGCAGTTGCCAGTGCCTGGAAGGAACTCATGCCATCCTTTCCTGCCTTCTTGCCATGCAGCGAAAAATTGCCGAACACCCTGTTCCAGGCTCTGCCGAAATGCCGCACCTGCACAAATCTGGTACGGATTGAAAAATAAATACCGGTACCGACAAGTACAAACAGCAGAAGAAACCATACCTTGTCATCTACCAGTGCCACAATTTTATTCAATGTGTCCATTCCTCGTCTCCTTCTCAAGCAAATATGTTCTTAAGCAGATATCAGATGCATCAGACAGACCGATGCAGGATCAGGATAACAAAAAATGCTCCGGAAACAGATTTGAAGACCAATCTGTTCCGGAGCAGTTCAGACGCAATGAAATACAGGAATGCAGAAAATCCACAACGGGGTTCCTCAATTCCAGCATACATACGACGCATATGCAAACCAACAACTCTGTCCTTTTGCCTGAGAGATTCTGTACAGCCTGTACGTTGCACCTTCGGCACCCGGTCATGGGATTCTCCAGAGTTCACTCCGTCTTTAGTCCTCGTCCATCCGACACCTGAGAGTTTTACTCCTTCGGCAGGGTCCCCGATCTGATATACGCATTTCGTATCAGGATACGGATTCCACTTTTCCTAAAAACATCTACGTTATTCTTAAATTTATGTAAAACTATAGCATGGATACGTTTCACCGTCAATCAATCTGTTTATGAAAATTTCACATCTGCATATTCAGGCTTTTCCATTCTCTTCCTCGCATAAGAGCAGAGCGGAAGTATTTTTACGCCGAGCTTTCTCGCATTCTCCACAACAGCATCCACCAGCTTCCCCGCAATCCCGTTACCATTGTAAAGCGGGTCAACCTCCGTATGCTCTATTACCCATCTGTTATCGGATCGTGTAAAGACACAGACTCCGATTTCCCGGCCATGATCATATGCAGCAGCACGATTTCTATAGTTTTCAAATCTTATTTCAATATTCATTTCCTATACACAGCATCACGAGCATATTCCTGAAATCATTCCCGACATCAGAATATGACAGGATTATGGCACAACGCTTTTCCCTTTCTGATCTGTAATCTGACGCATCATAAGCGTCACAAAACTTCCGCTCTGGCCATCTGACCTTTGACTCTCACATTATTTTCATTGCCTGGCATCCGCACATTTCCGGTTTCTTGTAAAGGAACAATACAGAATGAAAAGAAGAAACAATACCGCCGCACACATGGTTGCGATACGGACGATAATACTTCTTGCGGAAAACATATCATAATAACCCTTCAGGTAAATGACGATAATAATCGCCGGGACCGCATATGTGAAATAGTATCTGAGTTTCTTCGGAAATTTCAGACCCTTCCCCGAATCTGCCTCCTCCAGGAAATGATCCCAGCCCCATCCGCCTTTTCGCGTACAGAACAATACAAAGGCGAAACTGCCGAGAGGAAGCAGGTTATTGGATACAATAAAGTCCTCCAGGTCCAGCACAGCGCTGCCTTTGCCAAATGGCTGGAAGGCTGACCAGATATTATATCCAAATACACAGGGAAGGCTGAGTGCAATCACGAGAACCGCACTGATCAGCACGCTTTTCCTTCTGCTCCATCCAAAAAGGTCAATATCGAAGGCAATGATATTTTCAAAAACTGCTATCACAGTCGTAAGGGCGGCAAAGGAAAGAAAAACAAAAAACAGAGCGCCCCAGATCCTTCCCCCCGGCATCTGACTGAACAGCTTCGGTATTGTCAGGAAGATCAGCTTTGGCCCCTCATCCGGCTCAATTCCGTATGCAAAACATGCGGGAATGATAATAAATCCGGCCATCAGTGCGACAAAGGTGTCCAGTGCCGTAATCGTTACTGCCTCACCCGTAAGACTCCGGTCCTTATTGAGATAGGAGCCAAAAATCATCATCGCGCCAATTCCGATGGATAAGGTGAAAAACGCCTGGCTCATCGCGGCAAATATTACATTGCCAATGCCCTTTTCCTGGAGGGTCTTCAGATTCGGAACCAGATAAAACGCAATTCCCTTCCCTGCCCCCTTTAAAAAGACGGAATGGATCGCAAGAACCACCATCAGCACCATCAGGGATGTCATCATGACCTTTGTTACCTTTTCCACCCCGTTCTGTATGCCGAAAAAGCAGATCACAAATCCGATCACGCATACCAGTACCGTCCAGAACACCATATTCGGTGTGTTGGAAAGCATGGTGGAGAAATCTCCGGTGATCTTTTCCGTATCCGCACCGACAAACTCCCCCCTGACATGCAGATAGCAGTAATAGAGCATCCATCCGGCCACCGTCGTGTAGTACATCATCAGCATATAGCTTCCGATAATACTGATATACTTCAGCCAGTGATAGCGGGACCCTTTCGGTTCAAGTACTTCAAAGCTGCATGCTGCGCTCTTTCTGCTGGCACGTCCGATGGCAAACTCGCAGACCATCACCGGAATGCCAAGGAGAAGAAGAAAAACAAGATAAATCAGAATAAAGGCTGCCCCACCGTACTGTCCGCACAGATAAGGAAATTTCCACACATTTCCAATTCCAATTGCGCAGCCCGCTGATACCAGAATAAAGCCCAGTCTGGAACCGAATTTTTCCCTGTCTGTTTTATTATTTGATGCTTTTTCCATAAGTCATCTGTCCTCACTAAAATTCCTTATTATTTTCCCTCATATTTGACACGATATCAACTTCTTCATCTTTACCAGCTTCCTCTTCTGGTTCAGGGAGCCTGCCATAGATATGCGCAAGACGATACATGCTCTGCGCAAGCGCGTCAGAGAGATAATGCGGCTTCAGCCGCCACTGCCAGTTCCTTCCAAAGGAACCCGGCGTATTGATTCTGGCCTCCGCACCCATTACAAGATAATCCTGCAGAGGAATGATACAGGTATCCGCCGTGGAGCGATAGGCTTCTCTGATGAAATCCCAAACAAAGGTTCCATAATCCGTATTCTCTGAATGAATGTACTGCCGTGCAAAATCCCGGTCATGATCAGAGGCATGCTCCACCCAGTCCAGGATGGTTGTGTTATCATGCGTGCCTGTATACACCACACAGTTGAAGGGATGCTTATAGGGCAGATACCAGCTTGATTCGGAACCGTCAAAGGCATACTGCAAAACCTTCATGCCCGGATAACCGCTGTCCTTCAACAGTTTTTCGTTGAGTGGTGTGATCGTGCCAAGGTCCTCTGCAATAATCGGGACATCTCCGATCTGCCTTTTCATCTCGCGGAAGAAATCCATCCCCGGTCCCTTTCGGATTTCCCCGTTCTCAGCAGTTTCATCGCCAAATGGGATTTCGTAATATTCCGCAAACCCGTGGAAATGATCAATCCTCAGAATATCAAAAAGCTCCGCATTTGCTCTGATCCGTCGTATCCACCAGCTGTATTTTCTCTTTCTTTCGGCCTCCCAGTCATAGATCGGGTTGCCCCAAAGCTGTCCAGTCTGGGAAAAAGCATCCGGCGGACAGCCTGCAACCACCTCAGGATCAAGGTTGCGATCAAACCGGAAAACCTCCGGATGAGCCCATGCATCACAGCTGTCCATGGATACATAGAACGGAACATCACCGATGATCTGAATGCCCTGCGCAGCGGCATAATCATGCAGACGTTCCCACTGCCTGTAGAACATAAATTGAATAAAGTTATAAAATCCGATGCTCTCCTGCAGGTCACTCTCCGCTTTCTTTATTGTTTCCGGATCCCGTTCCTTGAAGGCCGGGTCCCAATCCAGCCAGCTCTTCCCATCAAAACGATCCTTCAGAGAACAGTACAGACTGTAATCCTCCAGCCAGAAAGACGCCTTTGATAGAAAATCCTGATACTGTCCAGATAGCTCTTCCCCTTCTTCACCGTCCTGGGCCATTTTCTCGCGGAAACAGGGATACGCCATTCGTAAAGCCTTAAGACGATTGGTATAGACCGCGCCATAATCGACGCGTTCGGGATTCTGCCCAAAATCCAGAGATCTCACCTCTTCTGAGAGAAATCCCTCTTCCATCAGCTCCTTCAGATCAATAAAGTACGGATTACCGGCAAACGCGGAAACCGGCTGATAGGGAGAATCACCAAATCCCGTCTGCCCCAAGGGGAGCACCTGCCAATAGGTCTGCCCAGCTTTCTTCAGAAAATCTATAAATTCATAGGCTTCCTGTGAAAAACATCCGATTCCAAATTCCGATGCCAGAGAAAAAATCGGAAATAAAACTCCACTCCTTCGTTTCATTCTGTATTTATCCCCCCGCTTATTTCCTTTTTGGTATTTTATTTTTAGTGCTTTTTCATCAACAGATTCATCGTTAACCGAGATCTTCGATAAACCCATGCTGTATATTATATAATATTTAAACCCATTCGGATATAGAAAAACCTCCTGCACAGCAATAAGCTGTGACAGAAGGTCTAAAACATGATCTTTTTCAGTTCAGGCAGTAACATCTGATACCGGATCAGTTGATGTATTTGTCCTTGAATTTCAGACGTGACAGTGCTCTTGCCATGGCTGCCTGTGTCATACGGTATTCGCGAATACTCTGATGCTGACGCAGACGTTCCTGCGCCCGCTCCAGCGCTTCCTCCGCACGGCGTTTGTCCACTTCCTCCGGCTTCTCGCAGGTCTCAACAAGGACTGTGGCACGGTTATTGGCAAAGATCATAGAGCCATAGCCGCAGACAGCCCTGATTTTCTGGCCATCCTCTGTCTGGAAGTCGATCTCCCCGGGCTCAATGGCCAGAATAATCTGTGAATGATGCGCCAGAAAGCCCTCCTGACCATCAATCGTCGGTACAGTCATGGATACCACATGTCCTGTGTAAAAAACCTTATCTGATGCTATTACCTTGAGATAATACGTAGAACCTGCCATATTGCACCTAAATTCCTTTCAAAACTTCAGAAAGCCCTGGCCTCCTCATAAGACATTCCTGTCCGAAAAGTCTGACCATCTGTATGCAGATATGGTTATGCTTCCTGCTTTGCGTGTTCAATGACATCTTCGATGCCGCCGCAATTGAAGAATGCATTCTCCGGATACTGGTCCATGTCGCCATTCAGAATTGCCTGGAATCCCTTGATCGTATCTGCAAGCGGAACATACTTTCCGGAAATACCGGTAAACTGCTCAGCCACATGGAACGGCTGGGAAAGGAAGTTACGGATCTTACGGGCCCGATATACAACCGTTTTATCTTCGTCCGAGAGCTCTTCCATGCCGAGGATTGCAATGATATCCTGCAGCTCCTTATACTTCTGAAGAT
>JAJGAH010000191.1 GCA_020844525.1 Eubacterium sp. | reverse complement strand
ATACGGCAATGGAGGCAATCGACAAGGTCCGTGATACTTCTACTTCTCATGAGAGATGTTCCATCATTGAGGTTATGGGCCGTAACGCAGGATATATCGCACTGTGGTGCGGTATCGCATCTGGCGCTGAGGATGTGCTGCTTCCTGAGAAGTATGATTACGATGAACAGACGATCATCAATCACATTATCGAGACCCGTAAGAAGGGCAAGAAGCATCACATTATCATCAATGCCGAGGGGATCGGTCATTCTCAGGCTATGGCAAAGCGGATTGAGGCTGCTACCGGAATCGGTACGCGTGCTACCATCCTTGGCCATATGCAGCGTGGCGGAAGCCCAAGCTGCAAGGACAGAATGTATGCGACAATTATGGGCGCATATGCTGTAGATCTGCTCATTGCAGGCAAGACAAAGAGAGTTGTCGCTTACAAGAACGGACAGTTTGTTGATTTCGACATCAATGAAGCACTGGCCATGAAGAAATCTCTGTCTGAGTATGAGGTAGAGCTTGCAAAGACACTTTCCTATAACTATGTCATGAAGTAATCTGCCATGATAACCAGTGCATCAAATGCTCAGGTCAGGCGTGTCGTTCAGCTGAATACGAAGGCCAGGGCCCGCAGAGAGGAAGGCTGTTTCGTGGCTGAGGGGCTTAAGCTCTTCGGGGAGACGCCAAAGGAGCTTCGGGAAAGGGTATTTGTATCGGAAGCCTTTGCTGTGGATCACGCTGCGGATCTGTTAGAAGACACTGATTTCGAGGTGGTATCTGACAGTGTCTTCGAGAAGATGTGCGACACGAAAAGCCCGCAGGGTATTCTGACAATTGCCAGAATGCCTTCCTATACCAGAGAACAGCTGCTCGGGGACGGGCACAGGAAGCCGTTGGTTCTGGTGCTCGAGGATGTACAGGATCCCGGCAATGTCGGTACGATTTTGCGCACAGCCGAGGGTGCGGGCGTAACGGGAATCTTTCTCAGCAGCAGGACGGCTGATGTTTTTGCACCAAAGGTGATCCGCTCTACGATGGGTTCTATCTACCGTGTTCCCTTCCGCAGGGAGGAGAACCTTTCAGAGGTCTGTGACTGGCTGAAGCAGAGACAGATCAGAATCTTCGCCTCACATCTGGAAGGAACCAATACCTATCGGGGCGAGTCCTATATGGAGGGCACTGCGTTTCTGATCGGAAATGAGGGAAACGGTCTCAGCGATACCCTTTCCGGGAAGGCAGATGTCCGGATCCGGATTCCGATGGAAGGAAAGGTGGAGTCCCTGAATGCTGCCGTGGCCTCTGCGCTTCTGATGTATGCGGCGCATGATCAGAGGGCAGAGCGGGAAAAGACCTGATTTTTCTTGAAATTTTATAAAATCTTGTCAGTATTATCATTATACCGGCTTATCATTGAGACTGTCACATCGCATCAGATGTGGCAGTCTCAATTTTTATAATTTGCATTTAATGTGATAGACAGGTCTTTTCTAGTCTGTCTGGTTCTGAAAAGTGATAATCAGCTTTTTTATTCCCAGCTTAATTCTGAAAAAACCATAAAAAATAAGTGATATATTTGATAATTTTTCCTCCTATGGTCTGTAAAACTTGACAGGCATAGTCTGCGATGCTATAATTTCGAACCTGTAATTAATCATTTATGTAACAAATGTTAACATATTTGAAATAATTGCAATTTTACTTTTACTTTGAAGCCGAAGCGTGAATGAGGGGAGCTGGTTTACGGAGTGCGATCGATTCAAAGTGCCTGTTTTACAAGGAGGATTTTTATGAGGAATAAAAAGATGGCTATGACTGTTGCAGGATGTATTTTTACCCTGTCTGCGGTTATGGCAGCACCGGTTTATGCAGACACGAATGCAGCTGTATATAACAATCCCTTTGATACGAATAACTGGTCTGATAAAGCAGTCGCAGACCTGAGCAGCACGGATGGATATGCCCTTGTTCGGAGTGAAGCAGATTCTTCCGGGTCCTGTGTCGGGGTTCTGACCTCCGGTGCACTGGTGACGGTGGAAGGCGAGAAAAACGGCTGGACCAAGATTTCCTCCGGAAATGTTGAAGGGTATGTCCGTTCTGATCTGCTGGTTACCGGGGGCCAGGCAGAGGCGGAGTATCTTTCGGAGAATACTGTGTATGGGACGGTAATCGGGGAAGGCACGCCGATGTATGCACAGGAGAGCACCGACAGCAGTGTAGTTCTGACACTGGAAGATAAGGCTGGTGTCACCCTGATCAGTGCGGACCAGGGCTGGTTCAAGGTTACGGCGGCTGGTCAGACCGGATATATTGCGACATCGGCAGTATCTATTAATGCCGACATGCATGATGCACAGACCCTTGAGGCGTTTGAGACTTCTACGGGCATCACAACGGATACCACAGCAGATACCGTGGATTCTCAGTTCTCAGATGATGAGGTACAGCTGCTTGCCGCACTGATTCATTGCGAGGCAGGCGGAGAAAGCTATACCGGCAAGGTAGCGGTGGGAGCGGTTGTACTCAATCGCGTCAACAGCTCCGCTTTTCCAAATACGATTTCTGAAGTGATTTATCAGAGCGGCCAGTTCACACCGGCGTCGTCCGGTGCACTTGCCAGTACGCTGGCATCCGGTGTAGATGCGGAATGTTATGCGGCAGCGGAGGATGCCCTGCAGGGCTCCAATCCTGTCGGCAGCTGCCTTTACTTCCATGCGGGCGGCGGCAGCGGTCTGACGATCGGAAATCAGACATTTTATTGATGACGGATCAATCCGGCTGCAGAATTTTCCGTGAGAACAGTCAGCATTGCATGATTTGTCCTCTTTATTCAGGGAGCGGTTTCGACCGCTCCTTTCTTGTTATTTCAGGGGAAATGATGTAGAATCAAGACAACTGTACGGCAAATCTGACAGAAGCCGGCATTTGTATTTTGCCCGTTTTGACCAGGAGGGAGATTGAGATGAATTTACAAGGACGCAATTTTCTGACGCTTAAGGACTTTACACCGGAGGAGATTACTTATCTGCTTGACCTTTCAGAGAAGTATAAGGAGAAGAAAAAAAGAGGCGTTCAGGTTGATACACTCCGCGGGAAAAATGTGGCGCTGATTTTTGAAAAGACCAGCACACGGACCAGGTGTGCATTTGAGGTTGCGGCGCATGATCTCGGGATGGGAACGACATACCTTGACCCATCAGGGTCCCAGATCGGAAAGAAGGAGAGCATTGCAGACACCGCCCGGGTACTCGGCCGTATGTTTGAAGGAATCGAATACCGGGGCTTTGGTCAGGAAATTGTCGAGGAACTGGCCAAATATGCAGGAGTACCTGTGTGGAACGGTCTGACCAATGAATATCATCCGACACAGATGCTCGCCGATATGCTGACGATTCGTGAACATTTTGGAAAACTGAAGGGGCTGAAGCTCGCCTATCTCGGCGATGCGCGTTACAATATGGGGAATTCCTATATGGTTGTATGTGCAAAGCTCGGGATGAAGTATGTTGCCTGTGCACCGGAGAAATATTTCCCGGACGCCAAGCTTGTGTCCCAGTGTGAAAAGTGGGCGGAGGAAAACGGCGGATCTGTCACGCTGACGGAAAATATCAACGTGGGAGTAAGGGACGCGGATGTTGTTTGCACAGATGTGTGGGTGTCCATGGGTGAGCCGGATGATGTCTGGGCTGAGAGAATCAGGGACCTGACACCCTATAAGGTGACAAGCGAAGTGATGCAGATGGCCGGTCCGGATGCAATTTTCCTGCATTGCCTGCCTTCCTTCCATGACCTGGGTACTAAGATTGGAAGACAGATCCATGACAAGTACGGACTGGACGACATGGAGGTGACAGACGAGGTATTTGAATCTCCGCAGTCACTGGTATTTGATGAGGCGGAAAACCGTATGCATACCATCAAGGCGGTCATGGCAGCCACACTGGGTGCGGACCGCAATCTTCTGTAATATTTCTTCTGACAGCTGCGGCATTCTTATAATAGATTGCGCTGCAGGAGAAGGACAAACGGAGTGGAAATTTTGGAAGAACAGATCAGTAATTATCTGAATGCTGCACATATCCGTCAGAATCTGAAGACGGATAACTGGACCCTTCATTACAAGGAGTCTCTTGATTCTACGAATAACTGGGCAAAGTGCGAGGCCGCCGGCGGGGCTCCTGAGGGCAGCGTCTATCTTGCTGACACCCAGACGGCAGGAAAGGGGAGCAGGGGAAGAGCCTGGGGGTCTCCGGAAGGAACGTCTATTGCCATGAGCATGGTGCTTCGCCCGCAGATTGAGCTTTCCAGGGTGCCGATGGTCACACTGGTTCTGGGGCTTGCGGCGGCGGAGGGGATTCGCGCGGTATCGGATATTGAAACCAGTATCAAGTGGCCGAATGATGTGGTCTGCGATGGCAGAAAGCTTTGCGGCATCCTGACCGAGATGGGAGCGGATGGAAAGTTTATTGTTCCCGGGATCGGCGTGAATGTCAATGTGGATCATTTTTCCGAAGAGCTTGCGGATAAAGCAACATCAATGTATCTGCTGACCGGAAAGAGATATGACCGTGACCTGGTCACTGCTGAAATTCTGAATTATTTTGACAGGTATTACAGGATTTTTCTGCAGACCGGTGATCTCACCGGCATCATGGACCAGTACCAGAGCATTCTCGCCAACCGCGGGAAGATGGTGCGGGTGCTGCTGCCCGAGAATCCCTTTAACGGGCTTGCGACGGGAATTGACAGGATGGGCAGACTGCTGGTACAGCGGGAGGATAACGGAAAGGTTGAGAAGATCTTTGCCGGAGAGGTTTCCGTCAGGGGAATATACGGTTATGTATGATGACAGACCGGGCGGCATGATCGCTTGCCTTTTGACTGGTGGCAGATATCTGATTATGCACTTTCCGGCTGACTCTGGCAGTATTATATCGGATAAAGATGGCTTCTGAACCTGGAACAGGATGATAAATAATGAACGATCGGGACAAAAACGATAATATTGTGCTCTGTGGCGCAAATTATTACGACAAAAAATATTACTTCAATGACAGCTTTTCTATTCTGCCACAGAAAATACGTGATGAACTGCAGATTACCTGCGTTACATTTACGGAACAGTGCGGCGGAATTATTGTGCTGGAATTTGACAAGGATGGGAATCTGGAAATCCGCACGGAGGCAGAGCCTTCAGATGCCATGTATGATGATATCGGAGCGGGACTGGCGGTCAAAAAGCTGCGTGAAGAGAAGCAGGAGCTTTTTGAATCTATGGAACTATTCTATAAGGTATTTGCCGGTGGAGGAAACGCATGAAGCTGAAACCGTTGAAGATCGGCAGTGTTTTGATATCCAGGCCGGTAGTGCTCGGACCGATGGCAGGCGTAACAGACCTGCCATTTCGTGTATTATGCCATGAACAGGGGGCTGGACTCGTCTGTACAGAAATGGTGAGCGCGAAGGCGATTTTATATAAAAACAGGAATACAGCTGCCCTGATGGAAATTTCACCCCAGGAGCATCCG
>JAJGAH010000190.1 GCA_020844525.1 Eubacterium sp. | reverse complement strand
GGAAATCGCCGGGGATGTCCCGTGGAAGCATCCGGGCCGCTACTGGCGGGATGCGGACGATGCACAGCTGATCTGCTACGTTGATGAGCACTATGGCACCTTTTCACAGCGGAACTTTGACCTTGCTGTTACAAAGGCGGCGGACGACAGGAGCTATCACCCGATCCGGGATTATTTCAAAAAGCTCCCCAAGTGGGACGGGGTTCCCAGAGTGGAGACACTCCTGATCGACTATCTCGGAGCCGAGGATAACGCCTATGTGCATGCCGTCACGAAGAAGGAACTCTGTGCGGCACTTCGGAGAATCAAGGATCCCGGTGCGAAATTCGACAACATGATCGTTCTGAACGGACCGCAGGGAATCGGCAAGAGCACCCTCATCTCGAAGCTTGGGATGGAGTGGTTCTCAGACTCTCTCAGCATGTCGGATATGAACGACAAGACGGCAGCCGAGAAGCTGCAGGGCTATTGGATTCATGAAATCGGAGAGCTTGCCGGTATGCGGAAAGCGGATCTCGACAAGGTGAAGTCCTTTGTCAGCAGACGGGACGATAAGTACCGCGCCAGTTTCGGACGCCGGGTCGAGCCTCATCCGAGGCAGTGTGTCTTTTTCGGAACGACCAATGCAGAGAAAGGGTATCTCCGGGATATCACCGGAAACCGGCGCTACTGGAACGTGAAGGTCACCGGGAAGGGAAAGTACCACCCGTGGGATCTGGAACAGGAAACCATCGACCAGATCTGGGCTGAGGTCAAAGTGCTGGAGCCGGATGAGAAGCTGTACCTTTCTGCGGATCTTGAGGGCTATGCCGAGGGCGAGCAGAAGGAAGCCATGGAGCAGGATGACCGTGAAGGCATGGTGCGAGCGTATCTGGACACCCTTCTTCCCGAGAACTGGGAGGAGATGAACATCGACGAGAGAAGGAACTACTTCCTCTATGGCGACGATCCTCTCCGGGCACAGGGCAAAGTTCAGCGCAAGGTCGTGAGCAACATTGAAATCTGGTGCGAGTGCTTTGGGAAAAAGCAGGCCGACATCGAGTCCAAAGACAGTTATGCCATAGCTGCCATCATGGAGCGCATAGAGAACTGGGAGAAGACTGGAGAGAGGAGATCCGATCATGCGTATGGCCGCCAGCGGGTGTATGTGCGAAAGACGGACGATGAGTGACATCTCATGGGACAAACAGCCCTTGGACGAAGCAGACGGGACAAGCAGAGCTCCACCCTGTCCCAATCTGGCTGTCCAGCAGGAAAGCCTTTATTTAAGGGCTTTTCCGGGATGAACTGGCACAACCCTGTTTCTTTTCTATATAGCACAAAATAATAAAAATTTTAGTAATAAAAGGACGGGCGCATGTGGGCGCATACGCGTATACGCGCGTAAGGGGATTTTGTGCCTGTCGTCCATCCATTTGTCCCAAAGGAAGGAGAAATGACGATGCAGAGTCGTAAAGACAGAACGGTAGAGAGGTATATGAGAGCAGGAGCCGCCATGCGGCTGTTCAAGACGGTATATGTCGAGGTGATCACCACCCTGCCAGAGGTGATGCCGAAACAGGACGTAGAAAAGATCGTCCGGGCGATGGATAAGGTGGATCAGGTCTGTTCTGATACAGAGGATCGCATGTTTCTGGAACACCCGGATCTCAGCAATGAATACATCGACGTGTTCTACGGAGTTGTCAGAAACGATACAAGAAACGAAGTCGACTGGAAAGTGGTGCAGATGGCACATGAACTGTCCGAGTCACTGTTCAAAGGAGGAAGAAAATAATGTTTGCTTATACACAGATGGGAACCATTGTGAATCTGGACCGCTTTGATGGCGTGATCTCCAGCGAGATGAAGTGCGGCAAGGCCTGCGTGTATGCCGTCCGTGGTACCGGGAAGGATCAGGTCCGGATGCCGATTGCGCTTTTTGACAGTCTGGCGGATGCCGACGATTCGATCTACCACATGGCAAATGCCATGAACGGAATCGACACGGAGGGTGAAGATGGATGGCATGTGTGAAAGGGATATCGAGCAGCGCCTTGTCACTGCCGTGAAGGCAGCAGGCGGCTGGTGTCCGAAGTTTATCTCTCCCGGCACCAATGGCATGCCGGACCGGATCGTCCTGCTGCCGGGAGGCAAGATGGGATTTGTGGAAGTGAAGGCACCCGGACAGAAACCAAGAAAGCTGCAGATCCGGAGGCACATCCGCCTCCGGACACTCGGCTTCAAGGTCTATGTCCTTGATGATCCGGAGGAGATTCCGGAGATACTTGCGGATATTGCGGGAGGTGCATGATGGGAACTTTGATCGAACTGAAAGATGGAACACTTGCGACGGTCCTCTCCGGAGAGGATCTTCTGTATCTTATCAAAACTCACATGGGGCAGGAGATGAAGGAAGCTGTTGTGGAGTGGATGAACGAGATTGACTTGCAGCATGCAGACGATGAGGAGTGCATCCACGAACTGAACGAGCTGATCAGCGAGGACCATGCACGCCATAAGCAGGTGATGGAGGAACTCCGGACAGAGGCAGCGACCTTGTCAGACCTCATCTGTCAGAAGGATCTCGACCGGGGAGCGATCTCCCATACGGTCGGCAGGATCACTGGCATCATAGGACAGGAGGTGGGCCGATGTTGAAGCGGGATCAGCTCCATGATTACCAGAACTACTGCGTGAATTTCATTGAGAGCCACCCGGAGTCGATTCTGATCCTCTCCATGGGTCTTGGAAAAACGGCGATCTCCCTCACTGCGGTTCTGGACCTGATGTTTGATTCGTTCGAGGTCCATAAAACACTGGTGGTAGCACCGCTCAGGGTGGCAAGGGATGTGTGGCCGGAGGAATGCAGGGATACCTGGGAGCACACAAGGTTCCTTCAGATGTCGGTGATCGTGGGAGCGGCAAAGGAGCGGTCTGCAGCCATGCAGAAGCAGGCAGACGTGTATGTCATAAACCGGGAGAACATCAAATGGCTGGTAGAGTACTTTGAGCAGCGCCATCAGCCGTGGCCGTTCGATCTCTGTATCATCGATGAGCTGTCGAGCTTCAAGAATTACAAATCACAGCGGTTCAAGTACCTCCGGAAGGTCCGACCGTTCATGAAGCGGATTGTGGGCCTTACCGGAACCCCGGCATCGAATGGGCTTCTGGATCTTTTCGGTGAGGTTGCCATTATCGATCAGGGCAAGCGCCTTGGCAGGTTCATCAGCCGGTATCGGGAGGCGTACTTCAAGCCCGGCAGACAGAATCCTTACACCGGAGTGGTTTATGAATACATCCCTCTGCCGGGTGCCGAGGAGGCGATCTATAAGAAGATCAGTGACATCAGTGTATCGATGAAATCCAAGGATTATCTTCCGGATCTGCCTGTGTGCCTGACTGTCACTCACACTGTAGAGATGAGTCCTGCCGAGAAAAAGCAGTACGACAAAATGAGAGCAAATCTGGTTCTTACGGTCGGTGATGCCGAGATCGATGCCGCCAATGCAGCCGTTCTCTCCGGCAGGCTCTTGGAAATGGCGAACGGCGCAGTCTACAACGAGGACCATGACGTGATCCGGATCCATGACAGGAAGC
This sequence comes from Eubacterium sp., assembly GCA_020844525.1. Classification (GTDB taxonomy): domain Bacteria; phylum Bacillota; class Clostridia; order Lachnospirales; family Lachnospiraceae; genus Bilifractor. The sequence goes on along the minus strand of JAJGAH010000190.1, from coordinate 1,981 downwards.
TGGAAATGCTATCGGACCTTATCGAGGAGGCAGTTGGCCAGAATGTCCTGATTGCCTACTGGTACCAGCATGACCGGTCGAGGATATTGGAATACCTATCAGAGCAGGGATATAAAGTCCGGGATCTGAAGACGGCAGAGGATATGGCCGACTGGAATGCAGGAAAGATCCCGATTGCCCTGATCTCACCGGCCTCTGCTGGGCATGGTCTGAACCTGCAGCATGGCGGTCATATCCTGATCTGGTTCTCCCTCTGTTGGAGTCTTGAGATGCGCCAGCAGACCGATGCCAGACTGAACCGGCAGGGACAGACTGAGGTGGTGACGATCCACAATATCGTGACGAAGGGCACGATTGATGAGGATGTGCTGAAGGCCCTGGAAGATAAGAACTCCACACAAGAGAATCTGATCCGGGCAGTCCGTGCACGCCTGCAATAAAGCCAATCACAGAAAATCAGAGTCAATCAAAGAAAATCAATGACAAACATATGCCAATCCGAGGAACGTATCAACAACCCCTGAAGGAGGCAGCATATGAACAAGAACTACGGAGCAGATCCGTATGAGAATCTGGCGAATGCCATCGTGGCACAGGCAGCGAGAGATTATCTGGCGGCGCTGAAAAAGCTGAAAAAGAATCCGGGGAACCGGACGGCTATGGATGATGCCATGCGGCTGGAGAAGTTCTTTCATTCCGGCTGGTATGGAGTTCTTACTTCTGTAGACCCGGATTACTTGATCCGGAAGCTGAGAGAGAAGGTGGCGGCATGACACCAAAGACCTATCTCAATCAGGCGTACCGACTGGAGAAGCGAATCCGGCTGGACACAGAAGAACTGGAAAACTTAAGAACGCTGGCAGCCACAGTCAGCAGTCCCGGATTTGAAGAACACTACAATCCGAATCATCCGACCGATGCACCGTTTGTAAAAACGCTGAACCGGATCTGGGAAATGGAGCAGAAAGTGAAGGACGAGCTGGATCTTCTTCTCCGATTGAAGAAAGAGATACAGTCAGTGATTGCCAAGGTCGATAACACGGATGAACGACTGATTCTCACTTACCGGTATCTAAAAAATTATACCTGGGCCAGAATCGGCGATGAGCTCTATGCCGATGAGCGCACGATTCGTAGATGGCATGACCGTGCCCTGTCTCATGTGGTGGTACCGGAAAATCCGGTCGTTCTGTAAGTGCGCCGGAAATGTCCGCAAATGTCCGAGTGCTATATGTGATATGGTATAGTCAGCGAAGAAGATAAGATGAAGCCTCGGAGAGATCCGGGGCTTTTCTTGTGGAGGCAGCGATGAACAGAGCAGAGCGCCGGGCAGCTGGAATGAAAGCTAAGCAGCCGGTCTATCAGATGACAACGGACGCGATCGAGAAGATCCGAAAGGACGCCTACCAGAAAGCATATGAGTCTGCGACATACACAGCGATGGTGCTTCTGTTCTCTATGCCGGTCCGTGTGATGCATGAACAGTACGGCTGGGGCACCAAACGCCTGACAGCACTGGCAGAAGCCCTGACCGATGAGTACCAGCGCTTCTCTGATGGAGAGCTGTCCTTGGAGGAATACCGGGAGTTCGTGCTGCAGGAGACAGGCTTTGCTTTTAAGAAGAATCCGGAGGTGGAGTGATGCCATACAAACCAAAGGTTCCGTGCAAGCATCCCGGTTGCAGTGAGCTGGTAGAGCCGGGACAGAAGTACTGTGAAAAACACAAAGCACTGCACCCGGAGGAGATCCGGTCGGCAGCCAAGCGTGGGTACAACGCGAGGTGGAGACGGGAGAGCAAGAAGTTCTTGGAGCTTCATCCTCTGTGTCAGGAATGTCTGAAGGAAGGCATCGCAACCCCGGCAACGGTCGTGGACCACATCGTTCCGCATCGAGGAGATCCGAAGCTCTTCTGGGACCGGAGCAACTGGGAGGCACTGTGCAAGCGGCATCACGATCAGAAGACACGGAGAGAGGATCACAA
>JAJGAH010000189.1 GCA_020844525.1 Eubacterium sp. | reverse complement strand
CTCTGCAGCCAGTGCCAGGTATACTTAACTCTGATCTTTCTGACGAGAAGAACATACAGAATGCTCATCATGATGATGTAGGCACCTCTGTCATGCAGAACGAAGGTATAGTTCTTCACAACGCTGATACCGGTTCCGACGGTAATCAGATCCGAATACGTGATCTCGTTTCCGCGAACTGTATATACGAAATAGTTTGTGTATGCAAAAGCAGTCAGCGCACAGTGTGCCGCGATTGCCGACCAGGACGGACGGCTAAGAATCAGTTGAAAAAAAAAATACACAGCCAAAATCAGGAGGATATTCATCCAATGCGTCGCTTTTGACGTCCGGCTATAAAAATCCGGGGACAGAATCACATGCTGCACACAGAACTCTGTGAACATACAGCTCAGTCCAAAGAGGATGCCAGTCCAAAGCCAGGGCAGACGGTCATCGAGCTCAAAGTCAAGATTGACAATAACAAACAGCGCCCCAGCATACGGAAGCAGTGTCCAGAGCATATAGCGTGTGATTGCAAACATTGCAACCGCAACCGCCAGAAAGACTCCGAAGAGAATCATGCGTTTCCTGGTAATGTTAAAGGAGATCTTCATTTCAGGGATACCAACTTTCTGCAAAAACACTGGAAATTAACCTTGTGATTAGACACTGTTTACTAAGATAACATAATTTTTCTTTGAATCAAGTGTTTTTCACATTTAATTCACAAAAACTTCATGCATATGCATCCTATAGCCACGCCTGACAGCCGTATAAACGCTGCAGATGATCAGATTTTTGCTGATCTATATGCTGGCTGCTGATCCTTAAGCTATTGGCTGATTATGAGCTGGCTGCTGATCCTTAGGCTATTAGCTGATCTTTAGACCATCAATCAGGTCAAGGTTCTTTTCTGTTTCAGTATAATCGCAGATGACAGGAACTCCGGCAGGTGCCCCCTCGTGGCGCTTTGCAAGGTCTGGGGTCTGGTACAGAATTGCGTGAAGACCGGCTTTTGCGGATCCCAGCACGTCAAGGCGATAGTTATCTCCAATATAGACACACTCCTCCGGCGCAAAACCCGCCTTCCGCACGCAGAAAAGGAAAAATTCAGGATCCGGCTTCTCTGTGCACGCCTCCGCGCTTGTGATCATGTCCTCCAGAAGACTTCCCATACCCAGATGTTGTACCTTTCTGTACTGTACGGCAGACAGCATATTGGTTGCACAGGCCACATAATATCCCCGCTGTCTCAGCAGCCGCAGAAACGCATAAATGCCCTTTTCCGGCACCATATTCTGAATCAGCGTGTCCCAGTACAGGTTATACATGATGCCGGCATACGGAAACACCGGCTGACCGATCTTCTGCAGAAAACGTGAGAAGCGAATCAGCCTGTCATGGGTTGCCGCCTGCTTCCAGCCCATCTCATCGATCAGCAGATTCATAATTTTTATAATCTCCTGATGTGTATATTCCGGCTCCAACCCAAACTGCTCTCTGCAGAAAGCCTGCACTGCTTCCGCAGCCGCTGCGTCTGCATGGTCATAGCTGTATAGTGTATTGTCCAGATCAAAATAAACTGCTTTCAAAAAATGTTCCTCCCCTTTGAAATATCCTCATGGCCTGCATTTCTCTGCACTCCTGCAGACAGGGACATTATACTACATATCTTTTTTATCTTGCCTTTAAATGTGTTTCTTCTTATACTATAAGACGACAACCGGAGATTATTTCAGGATGAAATTGTATCCAACAGGAGGGAAATTCATGAAGGAATTCAAGCCGATCAAGGAAGGCAAGGTCCGTGAGATCTATGACAATGGCGACAGCCTGATCATGGTTGCCACAGACCGTATCTCTGCCTTTGATGTGATTCTGAAGAACAAGGTTACCAAAAAGGGCACCGTCCTCACACAGATGTCCAGATTCTGGTTTGACTATACGAAAGACATTCTGCCAAACCATATGATCAGCACGGATGTGAAGGACATGCCGGAGTTCTTCCAGCAGCCACAGTTCGATGGCAACAGCATGCTCTGCAAGAAGCTGACAATGCTTCCCATTGAGTGCATTGTACGTGGATACATCACCGGAAGCGGCTGGGCAAGCTATCAGAAGACCGGCCTTGTATGTGGCATCCGCCTTCCGGAAGGCCTGAAGGAATGCGACAAGCTTCCTGAGCCGATCTACACACCAAGCACAAAGGCTGAAATCGGCGATCATGATGAGAATATCAGCTATGAGAAGAGCATTGACGTGCTGGAGAAGCTGTATCCCGGACATGGTGAGTATTATGCAAACTGCCTGAAGACCTATACTCTGAAGCTCTATACAGAATGTGCAGAGTACGCACTTTCCAGAGGCATCATCATTGCGGATACCAAATTTGAATTCGGTCTTGACGAAAATGGCAATGTTGTGCTTGGAGATGAGATGCTGACACCGGACAGCTCCCGTTTCTGGCCGGCAGAGGGATATGAGCCCGGACATTCACAGCCATCCTTTGACAAGCAGTTTGTCCGCGACTGGCTGAAGTCACACCCGGACAGCGATTACAACCTGCCACAGGACGTTATTGACAAGACCATTGCAAAGTACAAGGAGGCCTACAAGCTTCTGACCGGATCCGAGATCCAGTGAAAATAGTATAGAAATGAATGGCATAAAAAACGGAACCGCATTTTAAAGCGGTTCCGTTTTTTGCTCACTGCATCTGCTCATAAATCTTCCTGGCGCTGACCAGCTTTACACACAGTGCAAACAGTCTTGCCGCAACCTTCAGATCATCAATCGGCGGATAGGTAGGCGCAATCCGGATATTGGAATCGTGCGGATCCTTTCCATAGGGCCAGGTTGCTCCGGCACCGGTCATCTGTACGCCTGCCTTCTTGCATTTTCCGACGATTTCCTTCGCACATCCGTCAAGAGCATCAAAGCTGATGAAGTAACCTCCTCTGGGCGTAGTCCAGGTACCGATATCCAGCCCGGTCAGCTCCTCATCCAGGATCTGTTCTACGGCCTCAAATTTCGGGCGAATGATATCAGCCTGCTTGCGCATATGCTCTACCATGCCATGGATATCTCCGAAGAAACGCACATGACGAAGCTGATTTACCTTGTCATGTCCGATGGTCTGATGCTTCATGGTTTCCAGAATATCCTTCATGTTGTTCGGTGAGGTAGCCATCGCTGCAATACCACTGCCCGGGAAGGTGATCTTGGATGTAGAAGCAAATTTATAGACCAGATCCGGGTTACCGGCGCGCTTGCACTCTGCCAGAATTTCAATCAGATAATCCTGCTTGTCATCATAGAGATGATGGATGCCATAGGCATTATCCCAGAAGATCCGGAAATCCTTTGCCGCCGGCTTCAGTCTTGCAAAACGGCGGACCGTGTCATCGGAATAGGAATAACCCTGCGGATTTGAATACTTCGGAACACACCAGATTCCCTTGATTGTGTCATCATTGGAAACCAGATTCTCAATCATATCCATATCCGGACCAGTGGGAGACATCGGAATCGGAATCATCTCAAACCCAAAATACTCTGTAATACCGAAGTGACGGTCATAGCCCGGAACCGGACAGAGCCATTTCACCTTATCCAGCTTGCACCACGGAGTATTTCCCATGATCCCGTGCGAATATGCTCTGGAAATGGTATCATACATAACATTCAGAGAGGAATTTCCATAGATGATGATATCATCCGGATTATTCTCCATCATGTCTCCGATCAGAACCTTTGCCTCATGGATGCCGGTCAGCACACCATAATTTCTGCAGTCCGTCCCATCCTCACAGGTAAGATCTGCATCTGATGTGAGTGCGTCCATCAGTCCCATGGAAAGATCCAGCTGCTCCTTGCAGGGTTTTCCGCGGGCCATGTTCAGATTCAGCTCCATGCCCTGATACTTCTTGTACTGCTTTCTGAGCAGCTCAATTTCTGACGCAAGCTCTTCCTTACTCATTTCCTTGTAGGGTTTCATAGGTTGTACTCCTTCCGCTCCGGTTTTTCTGTTCTGTCTTTAGAAAAAAACAGGTCTGCAGTCATCCGGCCATACGGCCACTGCAGACCATTATAACACCCATATGCAAGTAATGCATCTCAATCTTGCATAATTGTAGATTTTCCATAGAAACAGCAGGGGCAAAAAGAATTTTTTTGTGATGAAAGATTCAAAAATCAGTGTCAATACATTCATGCACAGATTCTGATCCAGGATCAGACATACAACCCTGCTGCCGCCTTACAGCTTCAGCTGCAGGATCAGGAATGCAGCCCTGCCGCTGCCTTACGGCTTCAGCATAAGAAAGACACCGAGATTTCCGCGCCTTCCGTGTGATGCCCTGTGTGAATACAGCACTTCCGGATTACAGCAGGTGCATACGTCCGTTACAGAAATATGGGACGGCAGCACACCTGCATCCTCCAGCACAATACGATTTGCCTTCCAGAGATCCAGCTGATAATGCCCGTTATGCCTGTCCTCCAGAATCTCATCAAGATGTCCTGGAAACGCCGCGTCCATCTGCTGCGCCACGTCCTCACCAACCTCGTAACAGTCCCGGCAGATCGAGGGGCCAATGGCACAGATCAGGTCCTCCGGTCTGCTCCCGAAATGATCCTTCATCATCGCAACCGTGACCTGACCGATCCTGCCTGCAGTACCTCTCCAGCCGGAATGCGCCAGACCAATGGCCCGATGCACCGGGTCGACAAAAGCCACCGGGACACAGTCCGCGACAAAAATGCTCAGCACCAGCTGCGGCACATCTGTCACCAGTCCGTCCACATCTGTCCATGCCAGCGGTCTCGTCAGCCCCATCCCGGCATCCGCCTCTGTTACCAGACGTACATTCTTCGTATGCGTCTGTGCGGAAAGAACAAAACGATCCAGCGACACACCGAACTCTCCGGCAACCCGTCTGAAGTTTTCCCGGACATTTTCTTCCCGGTCTCCCCAGGTAAAACTGAGATTCAGAGAACGCAGATGCTCCATCCCGGGCTCAAATCCGCTTACTCCTCCCAATCTGGTAGTAAAGCCATGCTCCACAATGCCGGTCCGATCCAGTGATGGGAACCGCAGCATGGGGATGTGATGTCCGGAAACAACCGGGAGACCAGAGTTTCCTTTTCTGTTTAATGTAAATCCCAACGGTTTTCCTTCGTTCTGAAGCATCGCTCTTCTCCCCCATCTGCCTGCGGAAACGCCCCATTCACATCCGGCTTTGACATGAACCCTGTTTCTGTCTTGTATAAATACTTCTCTGGCCTTGCATGAATTTTTCCGGTTATTACGTGATTGCTTCAGATTCTTTGAAGAATCCAGGCAATCAGGTCTCTATCAGCCACTTCATGGTCGATCTCATTGAGCACCTCATGCCGGTCTCCCGGATAAATCTTGCAATCAACATCATGTATGCCGCTTGCCCGGTAAATCTCTGCTACCTTCTTCGGGCCCTCTCCGAAATTTCCCACCGGATCATCACCTCCGCCAAAAATCAGAATCGGAAGATCTTTCGGGATATTCTGAATATTTTTTTCATCCTCTGCCTTTTCCAGTCCTGTAAAAAGATTG
>JAJGAH010000188.1 GCA_020844525.1 Eubacterium sp. | reverse complement strand
TTGCACCCCGCCCTGAAGATCTCTTATGCAATTAACGGTTCTGTACTTCCCAGTACTCATTTATCATAACTCATGAAAAGAAAAATTGCAAGGGTTCACAGAATTATCACAAAAAATCCATTTGCATACGAACTACTGATACGATACAATGTAAATGTCCGAAATAACAAGAAGTTCATTTTTTCAGAAAAAGGAGCGTTCCTCAGATGAGTGACATTAAGAATGACAACCAGGAGAACAACTATGACTTTAACTTTGATGGTCTGGGTGAAGCGATCAAGAAACTGCGTATTGAAAAACGTCTGACACAAAACGAAGTTGCTTCGGAACTGCATGTGACTCCAGGCTATATCAGCAACGTAGAGAACAGCCGGACGGCCATGTCCATAAAGGTTCTGTGTTATTTCGCAGATATATGCAATATCACTGTAGACGAGCTTCTCGGCCGTACCATCCCGGAGTATCACGAAAATGCTCTGGACAATAAGCTGACATCTGTGATTCACAGCCTTTCTGATGATGAGAAAGAAAAGCTGCTGGATACAATCGCAATCTGGAAAAAATAATCGCAGAGCACCTGTGCCCGGGAATACAGGGCATCAGATCATCTGTATCCCCAAAAGCGGGGCGGCAGATCATCTGCGCCCGGGAGATCAAGGCAGCTTCATCAGATCAATGACCTCTCAGCTGCTCTGCTCCAGATATCCGGCCAGCTGATCTGCCAGTGTATTTTTCTCATCAAAAAAGTGTACGTACCCTTCGAGAGAAGCTGCCTTCTCACGGAGGGTTTTTGATTTGTTCCAGATAAAGATTCCGGAACATCCCTTTCCATTCTTTGCCTCCTGAATCATGTTCTCCGCAGCGGAATTGCCATCGAATCCGATGAGGACGGAGGGTCTTCGCTCAAATATCTCGTAATTAAAGCTCTTGTAAATGCCCATGCTCTCACTCTCAGTGGACACGCGGATACGCACTCCCGCATCGTTCAGCCTCCTGCACTCGTCACGGGTCAGCAGAGATGGCACAAAGGCATAAATCTGAAATCCTTTTTCATTGTGCTCCAGAAGATACTTTTCATAACCACGGATACGGTTTCCGATGACAAAGAATACCTCTTCCGGATTCAGGCACTGCAGCAGTGCATCAAGCTGCCGGATTCCCTCCTCAGTCATCCGTGTCGACCGTTTCTCCGAATTAAAGCTTCCACCCATAAGAATAACAGGCAGGCGGTCCCAGGGCAGCACGCGGATTTTTTCCTTCAGTTCGGTATTGGCATCCACTCTCCGGCTTCCTCTCAGCCGGATTCCTCCGGAACGGGCTTCTGCCTCCTCTATTTTTTCAAGGAAAAATGCATCCAGGTCCTTGTCGCCCTGCATCTGACGAAGCTCCTCCTTCTTCCGGGAGTAGGAAATATTGCTTTCCTCAATAATTCCCGTCTCCGTCTGCTTCATGCGCATCATTTCTTCCGGTGTCAGCTCGAGGAGCTTTTCCAGTGAAAGCTGCTCATCAATGGAATTTGTCCCGTACAGAGCCGCTCCATCCGTTCCCTGCACGCAGCGGATACCCGCAGCCAGATACTGGCGAAGCGGATGGTTTTCCAGCGCATTCAGATTGTTCAGCCTCACATTGGAGGTGAGCTGAAACTCCAGCACAATATCATTTTCAATCAGGTCACGGAGCACCTGTTTTCCCTTCTTGGTCTTCAGACTGTAGGTATACAGTCCGTGTCCCAGACGGACATGCGGCATCTTCTGTCCTGGCTCCAGAGAATCCTTCACACAGGCAATACTGTGGGCGATATTGTCCTTCTGGCTGTCATTCTCTCCCGCATGGATACGGATGACAAAGTCCGGCACCTTTTTCGTGATTTTCACGATCTCCCGGAACACGGGCTTCAGCGTGATGATATCATTGATCTCCTCGCCGACAAAATCGCAGCCGGCCACATAGGGGTCCAGAGCAACAGCCTGCAGCACATTCAGATTCCTCGTCAGATAATCCTCCGGTGTCACCTGGTCCTTGACAATGGTCAGCGGAATCCGCCGGATCGCGGCAAGAAAACGAATCATCACACCGGTCTCCTGGTAGATCTTCGGCATGATTTCATGAACCTCCTGCAGCATCTGCAGCGATTCATATTTCTTGACCATTGTGGTATCACTGATTTCTGCATAGCAGATTCCCTGCCTCTGATAGCTTCTGGCAATCCAGAGAAGGTCATCCTGAAAAATCGTGTTGTGATGATAATCCGGATTTTCCCCGTCCTTCAGCATCTGCATCAGTGCATCCCGCACATCCTGGTCCGGTATCTGCCCGATGCCGGTCAGTGCAATCCGTTCCTCGCTGTCCCGTGCCTTTGTAAAGATGTAGCGGTACAGATATACCTTCTCCAGATTTGTGAAAACCGCCTGTCCATCCTTCAGAATGGCCAGCGACGTCCGTATTTTTACGATATTTTGCGCGGCGTTATCCAGATTGTTGAGAATCAGGTCTGCAAAATTGATAAAGGTATTGTCGTTGATCTTCCGGTCCAGATATTTTCCCTTCAGATCAGAGCTGGAAAACTGCCTCGCGACCTTCGCCCTCTGGCTTCCAGCCGTTCCAGCTGGCTGTCAGTAAGCGCCAGATTCAGTTTGCGTACATAATAAAGGGGATACATGATCTGATGATAGATGCCGAGCGCAATCAGAATATCCGGCGAAAGGTTGCCGTTCATATGCGTATGCAGATCGGCGCGGAACTTATACTCCTTACGGATATAGGTCTTGAAGATGGTTTTTGAGAGATCCAGGCGATAGTCCACAGTCTGGCTCATCAGTGTTTTGGAGATAGAAGGAATGGAGGCCTTCATCTCCACCCTGCCGTCCGGATAGATGTTGGCCACCTTCGTATTGCCGAGCCGGAAGATATAGACTTCTTCATTATTTGCGTCAATATAGCAGGGCACCTCCCCGCGAATCACGAGGAGGCCCTTATCATTCTCAGAAAGCGGCAGCGAACAGAGCCTTGCCAGATTCCGGATCAGATTGCCGGAATGATGGTTCGGTGTCTCCAGCTCATAGCAGAGCTTCCCAAGATCCCAATACAGATTGACAATAATATCCTTTTCATTATCCAGAAAAAAACAGGTGAAATATGTCATCGCATTAACCGGCAGTTCCCATTCCTTCCCCGTAGTCCACGGTTCCATCTCCCGTCTGCCCGCTGTTTCCATAATAGGATGGATCAGAATACCCGGCATCCGTTCCCGTGCTGTTATCAGTTCCGTTATAATTATAGTAGGTATTATCCTGACCGGCATTACCCGCATCATAGGAGTAGCCGCCGTTATCGTAGGTCGGGGTCATACCGCCATTATCTGAATTATACGTATTATACGTATTGCCGGAATTGTCGTCTGAACTATATCCTGCATTATTGTCGGATAAGCTTCCATCACTGCTGCTGTAGGAACCGTCATCCGAAGAAGTGTTTATGGAATCAGCCTTCTCTGCGACCTCCGCAAGCAGCTCATCCAGGTTGTCCGGAAGCGCCTTGCCATACAGATAATTCTGCAGATAAGCACTGTTCAAATCGAGATTCGGTACCAGAACAGACATGTCGTCAATCTGTCCCTCGGTAAACGTTCCATCAACCGGCAGCCGATAGGTTTCTACCGTTGTGATCTTGTTGACTGCCAGAGTCTTTACGATGCTCAGAAGATCATTCTTGCTCAGATCAGTTGTAATACACGGGAAAATCTTGGAGGCAAGTGACAGAAGCTTTGAGGTGCTGAGGTTCTGTACCTTTTGGTAAGCCGCCATAATGACCTTCTTCTGTCTCTCTGTCCTGTCATAATCCGAATTGCCGACATAGCGCATTCTCGCATAGCAAAGCACCTGATTGGGTGTCAGTGTATTCACGCCCTCCTTCAGGCCCCATGCCTCGCTGACATCCGCATTGTCATCCGCGGAACCCAGACCCTCGTTGGCATTCATATAGGTTGCCTCATCATAGGACAGCTCGATGTCAAGATTTCCGATCTCGGTCAGTGCCTCAAGGAAACCATCAAAATCGACTTCTACATTTCCGTCAATTTCCGCGCCGAAATTCTGCTCAATCGTCTTGTCCAGAAGGGTCATACCGCCGAAACTGTAAGCCGCATTGAGCTTATTTGCCTGATAACCCGGAATCTGCACATACATGTCCCGCATCAGAGATACCAGCTTGATCTTGTTCTCCTTGGTGTTGATGCTGCAGAGGATCATACTGTCTGACCGCTGCCCGCTCTCCCCGGACCTTGCATCCTGTCCAATCAGCAGGATGTTCTTGATATCCTGGTCTTTCATTATCTCGATACCGTCTGTATCACCCCAGTCAATATCCTGTGCGGTAAGCGTATCCTGAGACGGGTCTCCATCCTTGTCAAAAGTTTCCGAAACCGCCGTCGTGTTCATAGAGGCAGACACAAAATTGATCTTTCCCAGAAGTCCCTGCGCATAGATGACAGCCAGAAGTCCTCCTGTAATGATCATTGCAATCAGAAAAGAAAGCACGGATGCGATTCCTTTCTTTCTTTTCCTCCCGGAGCTGCCAGAAACCTTCACACTGCTGTCAGACGGTTTTCTCCGGTCATTATGGTCCTGCCGTCTTCCGGATGATCTGCCGGATTTTTCCCTCTGCTTTTTCCGGGCATAATCATCTGCGTATCGATCCAGATCAAGGTCCAGATAGGAGTCCTCATCCGGATACTCCTCATCCAGTTTGTCCCCGGACCAATCCTCATATTCGTTTCTGTGCTGTCTTGTATGCTTAGAACCCATAAATCAATTCCTTTTCACAAATATATAAGGTATTTCACCACCCGGTCAAACGCGCAGCCCCTCTGTGACAGGCAGACCCTGAAATACCTTTCCGACGCTTATCCGCGCCTTCAAGAAGTTTCTGAAAAAAATCAACCCATTGATAATACCATAAAAGTAACGATTTAGAAATAAATTTTACATAAATTCAAGCATGGTCCGGTTTGCCCCGCAACGCATTGTACCGCTGCTCCAGCTCCTGATAGCGTTCATCGTATCGCCGGAACGCCTCCGCGTCTGTATCCTTCCCTGTCTGCTCCATTCTCTCTTTGAGAATCCGGTGCTTTCTCTCCATGGAGTTCAGCTTCCGGCGGATTTCTTCCGTTTCTTTGACGGTACGGTATCTCTGAAGAATCTCTTCAAAATTTTCCCGATATTGTCCAAGCGTCTCTGCACACACAATGCCCGCAACGGATACGTCATCTCCGCTGCCTTTTCTGCTGAATCCCGGAAGCATGCCATGCAGATAGTCCTGAAACTCCTCCCGGGGCATCACGCCGATTTCATGTGCAAGACTGATATAGAACGCATGCGTACCGTCCATGCCGTCAAAAGAATCCTCAACGCCATCACTGCCCAGAAAGCAGGCACTGACGGGATCCTTTGAAAGATCAATGACCGCATGGCGGAAGCTTTCTGCCGCATCCGGATCAGAAAGGGATGTTGTCACATTTTCATGGCAGCGTGGGTCCCAGGGAATCGGCTGGTCAATCGTCCCATCCGCGAAAATCACCTCACAGCGACC
>JAJGAH010000187.1 GCA_020844525.1 Eubacterium sp. | reverse complement strand
CCAAGTTCAACCAGGGCATTGCCGTAGCTCTCACGGGTAGCAATCTTCTTTACTTCTGACATAATGCTTCACCTGCTTTCTCCAGCTCTTCCATGGCTGTCTTGTATTCCTCGTCATTCGGTGCCTTGCCGTGCCATCCGACGTTATTTTCCATATAGGAAACACCCTTGCCCTTTACCGTCCTGCAGATGATTGCCGAAGGCATACCCTTTACCTCTGCCGCCTCTCTGAATCCTGCACGCAGCTGGTCAAAGTCATTTCCATCCGCAACATTGATGACATGGAAGTTGAAGGCTGCAAACTTCTGGTCCAGGGGAAGCGGTGAATTTACCTGCTCCAGTGTGCCGTCAATCTGAAGATCATTGTAGTCTACAATTACAGTGAGATTGTCCAGCTTCTTGTCTCCGGCAAACATGGCTGCCTCCCAGACTTCGCCTTCCTCGCACTCACCGTCGCCAAGGAGCGTGTATACATGGTAGCTGTCACCGGAAAGCTTTGCAGACAAGGCCATGCCGCAGGCAACAGAAACCCCCTGACCCAGCGAACCGGTCGACATATCCACACCAGGCGTATCATTCATATTCGGATGGCCCTGCAGATAGGAACCAATATGACGGAGTGTCACCAGATCCTCTCTGGGGAAATAGCCCCGTTCTGCCAGTGCTGAATACAGCCCCGGTGCGCAGTGCCCCTTCGAAAGCACAAAACGGTCCCGGTCCGGCTTTGACGGGTTCGCGGGATCAATGTTCTTTAATTCTTCAAAATACAGGTAGGTAAAAATATCTGCGGCGCCCAGAGACCCGCCCGGATGACCGGATTTTGCGGAATGCACGGCTGTCACAATGTCCTTGCGAACTGCATTAGCAATTTTCTGTAATTCCAGATTTTCCATTGATTTTCTGTTCCTTTCCAATACTGCGTTGACTGCAAAAGCTGCCGCAGCTGACTGATCCGTGCGACAGCCCTTCTTCTGTACCAGAGGCATTATTCTCCAAATACAGCCTTATAATCCTCCTGGAATTTCACGATTCCTGCATCAGTCAGCGGATGATTGATCATCTGACGGAGTACCTTGAACGGAACTGTTGCAATGTCAGCACCGGCAAGTGCGCAGTCTGTAATATGCATTGGATTTCTGATGGATGCACAGATGATCTTCGTATCAATATCATCCGCAACTGCAAAAATGTCGGCAATATCACGAATCAGGTCAACACCTCTCGTACTGATGTCATCAAGTCTGCCAAGGAATGGTGAAACATAGGTGGCACCAGCCCTGGCTGCAAGCAGCGCCTGATTTGCAGTAAAGATCAGCGTACAATTGGTCTTGATGCCCTCGGAATGCAGAACCTTGATCGCCTTGAGGCCCTCCGCTGTCATCGGAATTTTTACAACCATATTCGGATGAATGGCTGCGATCTCACGTCCCTCACGGATCATACCTTCTGCATCGGTAGTTGTTGCTTTTACCTCACCGGAAATGGCTCCGTCCACAATTCCGGCAATCTCCTTCAGAACCGTCTTGTAATCACGGCCTTCCTTCGCAATCAGTGACGGATTGGTGGTAACACCGCAAATGATGCCCATATCATTAGCCTCGCGGATCTCGTCTACATTTGCTGTGTCGATAAAGAATTTCATTGCAAGTTCCTCCTTTTTATGTTATGCAGAAACATATCTGTGTGCATGTAATTTTGATTATATCATATTCATGCGTGCAGGTGATGGTTTTTTGCGGACATGTTCCACGCAAAATGTATGCAAATTGTATGCATGATCCGCAGAAGAAAGGACTTTTCTATAGATGAATACGCAGAAATATCGGAATTTTTCAGTTCGCTATTACTATGAGGTTGCAGGCATCCGCTGTGTCATTCTGGACCCACAGCATCGTGTGCTTGCAGACCAGTATTTTCACAGCCCGCAGGAGGCCCAGTGGTGGGCGCATGATACCATTGACCGTTTTATTCTGATGCATGGAAATGATATTCCGCCAGAGGCCTCTCCCAAGCCCCGTACCGGGCGAAGAAGAAAGCACTCTCCTGGCCCTCATTCCGGCATTCCTGTCATAACCATCCTTCTGATTCTGATCAATGTTATCGTATTTCTGATCGAGGAGGGGACAGGCGGAAGCACCGGAGAGAATACCGTTGTCGCCTATGGTGCCCAGTACACCCCGTATATACTCAGCGGGCATCAGTGGTGGCGTCTGTTCACAAGTATCTTTATCCATTTCGGTTTCAGCCATATCTTTTCCAATATGATCTCGCTGTCCTATTGCGGCTGGTCCCTGGAGAGGCAGTACGGCAGAATCAGGTACCTTATCCTTTATCTGGCGAGCGGGATTGGCGGCAACATTCTGAGTCTGTGCATAGATGCCGCCACAGGGAACTATAACCTGTCCGCAGGAGCATCTGGCGCAATCTTCGGTCTGATTGGTGCCTATGCGGGTGCTGCCGTCATGGACCGGAAGAAAACAAACCGGAGGGCGAATCCGTGGCTGATGATTATCTTCTCTGTTCTCATGTTTATTCAGAATACGGGAGAAGGAATCAATATCTGGGCACATCTGGGCGGAATGCTCACAGGCTTTGTGCTTGGCATGTTGCTGCGGGACAATGATCACGACGGAAGGCCGGATTTTCTGCAAAAGAACCTTCGATGAATGAACTGGTTATATTTTTTTGTGACAAATTGGGAATACTCATATATCCAAAATTGTTTAAAATATATGCCAGATTTTCATTTCGGAGGTGGGATTATGACAGACAAGAATGCAGCTGCGCAAAGCAGCGGGAACTCACAGATGCTTTCAGAGCGTTCCAATATCATCTGTTTCAGGAACAAAACACAGGAGCTGGTAACGACAGCACTGATGATCGCCCTCACTTATGTGGCAACCTGGCTGATCAACGTCCGGCTTCCCTTCGTCGGAAGCGGTGGACTGATTCATCTGGGAAATGTCCCGCTTTTTATTGCAGCCATTCTGTTTGGAAAGAAAACGGGTGCACTTGCAGGCGGCATCGGTATGGGACTGTTTGATCTACTCAGCGGATGGACGGCATGGGCTCCCTTTACCTTTGTGATCGTTGGCGCAATGGGATTTGTCGTCGGCTGGTTTGCAGAGAAAAGACCGATCCGGAATGTCCATGTCAATGATGCGGTTTCCATGCTGATCGCCCTTGCTATCAAAATTGTCGGATACTATTTTGCAGAAGTGATTCTCTATGGAAACTGGATCACCCCAGTCGGGTCCATACCCGGTAATGTACTGCAGGTCGGTACCGCAATGGTGATCGCTCTGGCAGTCCTTCCTCTCTTAAGAAGGGTATCACGCCGCGCATACGTAATACCTGCATGAGAGGCGTCACGTCATAAGAATGATGCTTATGAAATTGCCGTCGATCTATGTATCATGGCGTGCAAGTATTTATAGATGTTAAAAAATATCCGAAGCTTAGAGAATTCAGAGGTGATTACCATGTACAAAATCATGACTGCAGGACCTTCACAGGTCCGCGAAAATGTGAGAGAGGCAAGGGCACTGCCATGCACCAATCCGGACATCGATCCTGCCTTCTTCGACTTTTACCATGAGACCTGCAGCCTTCTTTCCAAGGCACTGCACACAGACCTAACCGCCTTCATACTGGGTGGCGAAGGCATTCTCGGGCTGGAGGCCGCCTGTGCTTCCCTGACAGAACCAGGAGACCGGGTATTGGTCATTGACAATGGCATTTTTGGTAAGGGCTTTGCAGATTTTGTGAAAATATATGAAGGAGATGCCGTACTCTTTACAACTGATTATCACGAACCCGTTCCCCTGGATGCGCTTGCTGCTTTTCTGGAAAAAGACCACAATTTCAAATATGCCACAGTTGTACACTGCGACACGCCCAGTGGTGTACTCAACGATGTGGAGGCCATCAGCATGCTTCTGGATTCGTATGGCATCATGGTTGTGGCAGATTCTGTGGCCGGTATGTTCGGCGAACCGCTGGACCTTGGACACAGTAAAATTGATATTCTGTGCGGAGGTTCTCAGAAAGCACTCTCCTGTCCTCCAGGACTGACGATGGTATGGGTGAGCGACCGTGCCTTTGCCGCCATGGAAAACAGAAAGACCCCGATCCGGAGCTTTTACGCAAACCTTCTGGCAATGAAAGACTACTACGAGGACCAGTGGTTCCCCTATACCATGCCGGTCAGCGACATTAATGGTCTGCGGCAGGCCCTGGACAATTTTCTTGCTGACAAGGATGTATTCGAAAGGCATGCCTGCATCGCACACGCGACAAGAGAGGCCATCAAAGCCGCAGGACTGTCTCTATACCTGAAAAAGGGTATGTCCAATACTGTGACGGTTGTGAACGTCCCGCAGGGGATTACAGACCGGGAATTGCTGCAGGGTATGGCCCGGGATTACAATATTCTGATCTCCGGCTGCTTTGATGTATTGGCAGGCAAGGTTGTCCGCATCGGGCACATGGGGGAAAGCTGTAACAGGAAAGACGTGGTGGATACACTCTATGCCATGCAGAAAGTACTGGAGGCGCATGGAATCCCATTGAAATGCGATATGAAAGAGAAATTTATGGAGCTGTCATGTTCCTGATCCGGTCCATCTCGCATTACAATTAATATTGCTCTGATGATCAGGACAGTTCGTGTCAGCTCACATATTATTTATGACTATTATTAATGACATATAGTGATGTAAGGTTCAGATTTGCAGCGCTAAATGAAAGAGGCTGCACCGGAAAGTGTTTTTATCAGCACTTCCCGGTGCAGCCTTTATCTGCTGGTTATCTGCTATTTATCTGCTTTTATTTTCTATTGTTTACTGATACCAGCCTTTTCCAGAAGTTCAGGAACCTTTGATTCCCAGCCAAGTGACATGATGTGTACACCCTGGCAGTAAGGTCTGCACTCCCGGATGATACGGGCGGCAATTTCTACGCCGGTGATGCCGGCCTTTGTTTTCTCCTTATCTGCTCTGAGCTCATCAAGCATGGAATCCGGAACAGAAATGCCTGCGACATTGTTGTTCATATATTTGCACATTCCCACTGACTTGGGAATAATAATGCCCAGCATGACAGGCTTTCCGAACTGCTTTGCCTGCTCCATGAACTTAATGAATTTCTCCGGTTCGAACACAGCCTGGGTCTGGAAATACTCAGCACCGGCAGCGACCTTGCGCTCCATCTTCATCAGCTGTGCATCAACGGAGTCACTGCACGGAGAGACTACCGCACCCTTGGCAAACTTCGGAGGTTCTCCGACCAGATCATTTCCTCCCAGGTCCTTTCCCTGCTCCAGCAGGCACATCGTGTGCAGCAGAGAGACGGAATCCAGATCAAAGACCGGCTTTGCATCCGGATGATCTCCCAGCTTCGTATGATCTCCGGTCAGTGCGAGCACGTTGTCAATGCCGAACAGTGCGGCACTTAACAGATCTGACTCAAGTGCAATCCGGTTTCTGTCGCGGCAGGCAAGCTGAAAAATCGGATTCAGGCCTGCTTCCTTCAGGGTCTTGCACACTGCCAGGGATCCGATCCGCATGACAGAGGACTGACAGTCCGTCACATTAAT
>JAJGAH010000186.1 GCA_020844525.1 Eubacterium sp. | reverse complement strand
AACAGAAGAGATCAGGCAGCCGCTGAAATCATGCGGATCGATCTGCTCCAGGCTCAGGATCCTGCTGATTTCCGCAGCATATTCATGATAGGTCTCAATCTTATTGGTGCTCATCTGAATATGGCGTATCACCTGATTCTTCTCTTCCTGGATACAGCCGAGCACCATATGTGTATTTCCGATATCAATTGCGAGAATCATGGGATGCCATCACTCCTGAAAATTTACTTGTCTTTTCTGACAGCTTTAAGAATACGGATCACAACCGGCGTAAGTGCCACATTCACTGAAAATTCCACCAGGAAGTTCAGACCGATAAAGGTTGTCAGGAACACGCCGAGAAGATTCTGGCTGGTTCCAAGCGCGGAGACGATCAGACTGCGGAAAATTGTCAATGCCGCAACGCTGAAAATACCGGTGTTTACAATCGGTGCAATGATTGCAGCCATCAGAACGCCCATATAATATTTAAACCTGGAGAATATTCTGAAAAACAGACCGCTGACAAGACCCGCACATGTTCCCTTCAGGATACAGGTCAGGATTGTCAATACAGGCTGGTATTCCAGCATCATGGTTGAAAAAGCACCTGCCGCTCCGGTAATAACCTGAATCGATACAACGATTCCGAAAACCGTGCCGAGAAAAGCGCCGCCTGCCGGTCCATCAAGAATTGCCCCGATGATAATTGGCACAAGCGTCAGCGTGATGGTGAATGGTCCGAGAGGCACACTGACCGCAACCTGCAAAACGATGACAATCGCTGCCAGGATGGCCATAGTGGTCATTCTCTGTACCTTGCTTCTGGTTTTCGTACCGGAATTCTGTGTTACTGTTACTGTATTCATTTTTTTCCTCCTTGCTGCTGTTTTGGTCAATCCAAATATAGCGCAGGCATAATGTACCATATTTTGCCCGATTTGTCAACCATCTATCGCACGATTTGTTAATCATCTATCCAAAAAATAATTTAATGAATGTACAATAGCAGGATTCTGTACGCAGTCATGCCTCTTTGTATATGCAGGAGAACCTCAAAATGACACTTAACCTGTACATCTACGAAATTCAGAAATACGCAGGAGAAAAAAGCCGCCCGGATCGTGATCAGGTCGACGCTGCCGGCACCCGGATACCCCAGGACGCCAATATTCTGGATGCGGTAAGACATTTCACTGGAGAATTTCACAGAAAATCCTCATCACAACCTGGAAATAATACCCAGTATCCTGAAAGCATGCATGAAGATGCCCAGTATCCTGAAAGCATGCATAAAGACGTCCATTATCCTGAAAGCATGCATGAAGATGATATGGATGATATGATAGAAATTCTGAAAACGGAAAAAGGCAGGCCTTTTCTCAGCATGAACGGTTATACCCGGGAGACAGATCCTGGTATTCCGGACATTTCTGTCACGGACAGTGGAATTTATAGAATGATCGCTGTGGCGGACCGGCGCATCGGCATTGATCTGCAGAAAAATGTCCTGCACAGTGTTTTCAATCCCGCAGAGGATGCCGCACGCTGCCAGAAGCTGGCGTCCAGATTTTTTCACCCCTGTGAGTCCGCATACGTTCTTTCCTCAGAAACAGAAAATCAGGTCATCCTCCGCTTCTTCCGGGTCTGGACAGCCAAGGAAGCCTATGTAAAATATACCGGATGTGGGATAGATGGAAGCTTTTCCGCCTTTTCCGTAGTCGGACAGCATTGGAAAGAGTCTGACCCCTTTGCAGATGGCAAGAAGCATTATACACTTTGTCATGCAGACAGTGGGCTTTCCTGTTCCTTTATCTATCCGAATCCGGAAATGTATACAGCAGCTTTCGCAAAAGATACAGATGCCAAAAGTGAACTCCCCTATACGCTATGCATCTGTACGGATGATCTGGGAGAAGCGAAGCCGCCTGTGATAGCAATGCAAAAATGCCGCTGTAACACTCCCTGGAATTTTACACTTCTGCGCATCAGGATCAACGGTAAAATAATCTAAACGGTGTACTATGATATGGGTTAATTAGTAACCGCAGATATGGGGTTATTAAATAACCGCTTATGAATTATGAAATTGTCTTAAAATTCGAACATTTGCAGACATGCTAGAAGTACTTGGTGATGAGATTTTGCGTTGTTCAGAAAAAGTCAACTGTCTGAGCTGCAGAATGCAGCGAGTTTTGACTTTTTCTGAACGTCTTTAGCAAAATCGAAGAACCTTAGTACTTCTTGCTTGCCGAAACCGTGAGAATTTCAAGACAATTTCATGCGTATTCATCTTTTATAATAAACACTGTGACATCATGAAATGTGAAAGAGGTAAAACATGATCAAACTGCTGGCACTGGATCTTGACGGAACGACTCTGCTGGATTCCAGATCTATAAGTGAAGAAAACCGCAGAGCCCTGAATCAAAGTGCTGCATCCGGAACAGAGATTGTTGTAGCGAGCGGGAGAGTATTGTCCTCCCTGCCAGAGTCTGTTTTTCAGATCCCCGGTGTCCGTTATGCTATTACTTCAAATGGGGCAGCAATTTACAGGATTCCTTCCGAAGAGGAAGCGGCTATGACAGAAACTGACATCAGTGCAGCACACGTCCCCACGCAGCCAGGAAGCAATACAGATCTTGCTGCACTTTTAAAAAGAAATTCCCAGGGCTATTCAGACGGTTTCCGAAAGCGCCTGTTTCTGGCAGAACGCATTCACCATCTTCCTCTGTCCGGGCAGAGTGTACTTGACCTTCTGAAGATCACTGCGGATTATCCGTCAGAGCAGTTTCCGCTTTCCTACGAGACCTTCATTGACGGAGTTGCATATGCATATGCCGCTTATGTCCACGAGCCGGAACGATTTGGCGCATCGCGGAAATATATCGATTATATCCATTCGAACAGAATTATGGAGGAGGATATCCGCCAGTTTATCTATGACAACCGGAACCGGCTGGACCTTGTTGTCGGTGATGCCGCGCTGTGTCATACACTCAGGGAAAAAATCATCCGCACCTGTCCTGACATATACACCACTTCTTCCGTGCCCAATCGTGTGGAAAATTCAACCGCAGAGGCAGGAAAGGGCAGTGCCCTCCGCTTTCTGCTGCGATATCTGTCGATTGACAGAATGCAGACTGTTGCATTTGGAGATGCCGACAACGATATCGATATGCTGCGTGCTGCAGGTGTAGGCATCGCCATGGCAAATGGAACCGGGCGATGCAAAGCAGCCGCTGATTACGTCACTCGCTCCTGTCTGGAGGATGGTCTTGCGTATGCGCTCATGCACATACTTCCCGGCCGGGTCTGAAACCCAAATTTCATGAATGATAACCCGAATCCGGCCGATAATCAATGCTTTCTTTCAGATCTTTAGAAATATACTCTTTTATCAGAATTCTGTCAGAACATATGAATGCCTGCTTCTTTGTGAAAATGCAGATTGACTGGATTCCCGGTATGTGGTAAATTAAGTTCCATACACTTTAGCGCGTCAACGTGTTACGCTTTTAAGTGCTAAAGTATCCGCCGTTTCGAAATCTCATCCAGATACGGCACTCCTGCTTCTGTCAGGAAGCATTCCAGCGTATTTTATTTGAGGGAGGAAAGGAATATGAAATTAAAGAAAATCACATCTGTATGCCTGTCAGCCGTCATGGCAGGTGCGCTTCTCGCAGGCTGTGGAAGCACCAGCAGCCAGGGCGCAGCCTCAGGGACATCCGCAAATGCATCAGCAGCATCTTCTGCGTCTGCAGCATCAGCTGCATCATCAGCTTCAGGATCTGTTTCTGATGCAGCGGCTTCCACATCCGGCACTGTATCTTCCAGCAAGAAATATACGATCGGTATCTGCCAGCTGGTACAGCATCCGGCTCTGGATGCTGCAACAAAGGGCTTTGAGGACGAACTGAAATCCGAGCTTGGAGAAGATAATGTAACCTTTGATGAGCAGAATGCGGCTGGCGATGCTGCAACTGCTACACAGATCTGTACCAATCTTGTCTCCGAGAACGTAGACCTGATTATGGCCAATGCGACTGCTGCACTACAGTCTGCGGCTGCCGCTACCAGCACGATTCCGATTCTCGGAACCTCCATCACGGACTACGGCGTTGCACTGGATATCGATGACTTCAACGGAACAGTTGGAGGCAATATCTCCGGAACATCTGACCTTCCTCCGCTGGACCAGCAGGCAGCCATGGTCACAGAGCTCTTCCCGGATGCAAAGAATGTCGGCATTCTTTACTGCTCCGCAGAGCCGAACTCCAAATATCAGGCGGATCAGGTAAAGGGATATCTGGAGGACGCAGGACTTGCCGTAAACATCTATACCTTCTCTGACTCAAATGATGTCAGCTCCGTCACCGGTGAAGCGTGCAACAACAGCGATGTACTTTACATTCCGACTGACAACACCGCCGCTTCCTGCACAGAGGCCATCAACAATGTTGCACTTCCGGCAAAGGTTCCGATCATCGCCGGTGAAGAGGGCATCATGGCCGGCTGTGGTGTCGCAACGCTGTCCATTGATTACTATGGACTCGGACAGACCACCGGCAAGATGGCTGCGCAGATTCTGACCGGAAAGTCCGACATCTCTGAGATGCCGATTCAGTACTACGACAATCCGGTAAAGGAATACAATCCCGATATCTGCAGCCAGCTCGGCATAAAGATTCCGGACGGATATACCGCTTATGAGGCAGACAGCTCTGACAGCAACTGATCTGCAGAAGCGGGCCAGGGGCTAGACTGAAGCAACACAGGATTGGTTAAAAGGTCAAAAAGCATCCTGAAAAAGAACAGGATTTATGACATCTGACACGGAAGTGTGTTATACTAGTCAACGTGTTCCTGAAACAGATTAAATGATTGTTTCCCCACCATCGTGTGCCGAACACATGGTGGGGATTTTTCTGACAGAAAGCCTGCCGGCAGGAAAATCCCGGCATCTTTCGCAAAGGATGCAAATACAAGTATGATCAGGAGGAAAAGTTATTTATGGAGGCATATTTTGCATCGCTGAATCCAGTGGACCTGTTAGGCCGGTTTCCTGCGGGTATTGCACAGGGTCTGATCTGGGGCATCATGGCCCTTGGCGTCTACATCACGTTCCGTCTTCTCGATATTGCGGACCTGTCCGTTGACGGAACCTTTTCAACGGGAGCTGCCGTAACCGTCATGCTGATCCTTGCAGGATGGAATCCCTGGGTTGCCCTGCTTGTTGCGTTCATTGCAGGCCTGATTGCGGGGTCCGTTACCGGTCTGCTGCACACAGCATTTGGAATACCCGCTATCCTTGCAGGTATCCTGACCCAGTATGGATTATATTCCATCAACCTGGTTATCATGAAAATGAAAGCTAACCAGGCAATCAGCGTAGACAAGTATCATCTGATTATTTCCGGACGAAATGTACCGAATGCTATTCTTACAGGTGGCATTTTTGCAGTGGTCCTGATTATCGTGCTGTACATGTTCTTTGGTACGGAACTGGGCTCTGCCATCCGTGCGACCGGATGCAACCAGCAGATGGCCAAGGCACAGGGTATCAACATCAATGCCATGAAGGTGCTGGGCCTTGCGCTTTCAAACGGTATTGTTTCG
>JAJGAH010000185.1 GCA_020844525.1 Eubacterium sp. | reverse complement strand
GGGGTACTTTCTGTCTTTCTTGGTACCAGCTCTAATGCACTGACCGGACAGGTGCTGGCACAGATTCCACAGCCGTTACATTCAGGCATTTTGAAATCAAGCTTCGCACTTTTGCCCTTGCCGGTCATGGAAATGACGTCGAACCGACATCGCTTTACACAGCGGCCGCAGCCGATGCATTTATCAGCATCATAGGAAATGATATGGGGCGCCTTTGGCCAGAAGCCAACGCTCTTGCGGTCCCGCTGCACCCGGAAGAGGTAGCAGTCCGTCGCATTGCAGTTGCAGATTCCGTGATCACTGATGGTATGAACAAGTCCTGCCTTGTCTGCATCCCGGATGACCTGCTTTGCCTGCTCTTTTGTGATAGGATCCGAAACACCTCTGGCCATAAAGCTGTTGTCACCATGTACAAAGTTGATGCAGGTATTTGTCGGATCCCCGTCTTTCCCGCCGAGACATTTGCAGTCACATCTCGCCAGATACAGTGGACTTTTCTCGTGATCGATAAAGTCGAGCATCTCCTGCAGCGATATGATGACATCACTGGTCGGGCGGACAGCAGGATCCGGATCCAGGCTCTGTTCGTATTTGTTGAAATACCATGCGTCCAGACTGATGCGCAGATGTGCGGGGAGTGAATGGTAGCGCCTCGTCTCACTTACACTCATGACATCCAGCATACCGTAAAAATTATTCAGGGTATAATCATAATTCTCTGCGGAGGCATCCATCGGATTCTCCGGTGTATCTGCCCGACGGACCCGTGCAAGAACACCTCTGTGAAATGCATCTTCTACATAGGAAGGGTCCATCTCACGATAAGGAATTGGTTTTCCATCAAAAGACAGAATGAATGCCTGATCTTCCTTCGTAAAGAAAAAATCAATCAGACGTACAGCTGTCTCAGGCATGTCAAACCTGCGGCCGATCTCAAGCTCCTCTTTCGTGAGATCGCCGGAATTATATCCCTGATATTCATCCTTAAGTACGTATGGAGCTGCTGCAGCAATATTGATATGGTCCTGTGGTTTAATATTCTGCATAAGCCCTCCTGTTTTTTTGCATATCATAGTTTGCCGATAGGAAATATAAATTATTTAATATGCATAACCTACCACTTGCGTAGGAAATTGTCAATCATTTTTTTGATCATTTTTTCAATCACTTTTTTATGACCATTTTATCTGTTTTTTACCAGCATTTTTTCTATAGAGAGGGAGATCACGTGTAAACATACTTAATTTTTCATTGCCTCTTTTCGAATGTCTCAAATTTGAGTATACTTAATGAGTCTGGTTTTTCCATACGATAAGCCTGCATATGTCGGCACGTAAATATGTTAGCGGGTTATATGGGATATATACTGGCATTTCAGCCATGACACAATGGCCACAATATTCAAGTACTATAAAGATATAATAATAGAGGAAGAGAGTATGAAAAGTATTACAGAGATCATCAACCAGTTTGATTCCCTTGTGTGGGGCATACCGACGCTGGTGCTGCTTTTGGGAACGGGTGTTTTTCTGAGCATCCGGCTTCGGTTTATTCAGTTCCGCAGGTTCGGTTATATTATGAAGAAAACTGTCGGTCAGCTGTTCACACGCAAGGAGAACCAGAAGGGCAGTCTGACACCTGTGCAGGCGCTAAGTACGGCACTTGCAGGAACGGTCGGCACCGGAAATATTGCCGGCGTAGCAGGTGCCATTGCGCTGGGCGGTCCGGGTGCCATTTTCTGGATGTGGATTGCAGCATTGTTCGGGATGTGTACGAAGTATTCCGAGATTCTATTGGCTGTACATTTCCGCAAGAAGAATACGAATGGTGATTTTGTCGGTGGACCCATGTATTATATTCAGAATGGACTGGGCAGGAAATGGCACTGGCTGGCTGTCCTGTTCTGTATTTTTGGTTCTATTGCTGCCATTGGCACCGGCAATATGACACAGATCAATACCATTGCCACCTCTATTGGTTCGGTCGTGACTTCCTTCCATCCGAATATTTCACAGAGTGATCTGCAGGCCCTTTATATGGTCATTGGTATTGCCGGTGCGGTGCTGGCCATTCTGGTGCTGTTTGGCGGTATGCAGAGAATCGGCAGTGTGACAGAGCGGCTGGTTCCCGTCATGGCACTGGTCTATATAGTATCTGCTCTTGTTGTAATCCTTGGAAATGCAAACATGATTGGCGGTGTGTTTGCTCAGATCTTTTCTGGCGCATTTGATCCGAAGGCAATCAGCGGCGGGCTTGCAGGCGTGGCCATGCAGCAGGCGATCAAAGCGGGATTTGGTCGTGGTATTTTTTCCAATGAGGCCGGTCTTGGTACAGCGCCGATCGCGCATGCTGCTGCTGATGTAGAGCATCCGGTGCAGCAGGGCATGTATGGCGTATTTGAGGTCTTTGCCGATACCATTGTGATCTGTACGCTGACGGCTTTAGCCATTCTGATTTCCGGACAGGCGGAGGCATTTTATGGAAAGTCAGCCGGAACAGATCTGACCATCCTTGCGTTTGGAACGATGTTCGGGACAAAGATTGCATCTTTAATCATAGCAGTATGTATTGCCATGTTTGCATACTCCACACTGCTTTCCTGGAGTCTTTATGGAAGCCGCTGCTTTGAATTTATGTTCGGCACAATCGGGGGCAGAGTATATCAGGCAATCTATGTATGCTTCATTGTAGTTGGTGCAAATGTCAAGCTGGGACTGGCCTGGACGATTGCAGATGCGTCCAATGCGCTCATGTCCATCCCGAACCTTGTGGCTGTATTGCTGCTTTCTCCGGTCGTCGTTCAGCTGACAAAGGAGTACAAGGGCTTGTACCATTGACCATGTGTACCCTGTGCTTCTGTGTGACCTCCGGGATATACGCACATTCTTTTGGATTTGTCCAGAACGTTTAAAATCTTGAAAATATACTTGAAAATTTGTTCAATATGCAATAAAATATAGATGTTTCGGAACGTAATACTATGTGAAATATCTATTATTGTGTACTGGAGATCAGGGAGTCAGTCAAAAAACGGCAGGTACGTTCTGCCGTCTGTTGACTGACTTTTTCTTTTGATTTTCACTCTTATCCGGGGTCTGAGAAAGAAACCAGATCTGAGAATGAAAACGGATCTGAGAATGAAAACGGATCTGAAAAAGAAACCAAAGAATCTGAGGAATCCGGAATAGCAAGGGAGGTTTTTTCTGAATGATGGCAAAGTATGTGATGGCATTGGATTCTGGCACAACCAGCAACCGCTGTATTCTGTTTGATGAGAAGGGGCAGATCTGCAGCATGGCGCAGAAAGAGTTTACGCAGTATTTTCCGCATCCGGGATGGGTGGAGCACGATGCCAGTGAGATCTGGCAGAGTCAGCTGCAGGTTGCCCGTGAGGCGATGCAGAAAATCGGAGCATCTCCAAGTGAGCTCTCTGCGATCGGCATCACCAATCAGCGAGAGACAACCATTCTGTGGGACCGCAGAACCGGACAGCCGATTTCCCATGCTATTGTATGGCAGTGCCGCAGGACAGCTGATTTCACGGAAAACCTCAGAGAAAACAGACCTGAGATAGTAGACATCTTCAAGAAAAAAACAGGTCTGATCATAGATCCGTATTTTTCCGGCACAAAGATCCGCTGGATTCTGGACCATGTGGACGGTGCGCGGGAGATGGCAGCAAACGGTGATCTTTGCTTCGGTACCGTGGACAGCTGGCTGATCTACAAGCTGACCAAGGGCAAGGTGCATGTGACCGATTATTCGAATGCATCACGAACATTGCTGTTCAATATCAATACACTGCAGTGGGATGAGGAGCTTTGCGATATACTGGATATACCGATGAACATTCTCCCGGAGGCAAAGCCTTCCAGCTGCATCTATGGGGAGTCTGACGCGGAATTTTTCGGGGCGCCGATCCCGATTGCCGGAGCGGCAGGAGACCAGCAGGCGGCGCTGTTCGGACAGACCTGTTTTGAGCCTGGTGAGGCAAAGAATACCTATGGAACTGGCTGTTTCATGCTGATGAATGTCGGGAATAAGCCGGTATTCTCTCAGAACGGCCTTCTAACGACAATTGCATGGGGTCTTAACGGTGAAGTAAACTATGCATTGGAGGGATCAGTGTATGTGGCGGGTGCTGCTATCCAGTGGCTGAGGGACGAGCTGAAGATTGTGGATTCCTCACCGGATTCCGAGTACTTTGCCACACGGGTGCCGGATACAAACGGATGCTATGTAGTGCCAGCTTTTACAGGCCTTGGTGCTCCATATTGGGATCCCTATGCGCGAGGGGCGATTACCGGTCTTACCCGTGGTGTCAACAAATACCATATTATCCGTGCGACCCTTGAATCGCTGGCATTCCAGACCAATGATGTTCTGCATGCCATGGAGCTGGATTCCGGTATTCATCTGTCCTCTCTGAAGGTTGACGGCGGAGCCAGCATGAACAATTTCCTGATGCAGTTCCAGGCAGATCTGATCAATAAACCCGTCAGACGTCCTTCCTGCGTAGAGACAACTGCGATGGGCGCCGCTTATCTGGCTGGTCTGGCTACC
This sequence comes from Eubacterium sp., assembly GCA_020844525.1. Lineage (GTDB taxonomy): Bacteria > Bacillota > Clostridia > Lachnospirales > Lachnospiraceae > Bilifractor. The sequence continues at coordinate 1,069 of JAJGAH010000185.1, read as the reverse complement.
GGTTTCTGGAGCTGCAGGGATGATGTTCTGCACAACTGGTCTATAGATTGCGAATTTACACCGCACATGGATGAGGCGACCCGTGAGAAGGAGCTGAAGGGCTGGAAGAAGGCTGTACGGTCTACACTTGGCTGGGCCAGGGATTAAATGCCTGACTGCTGTCTGACAGAGTCCTTCAATTGCTATTGCAATTTGCGCGCAGAGAATGCAATAATGTAATTGCCTCGTACAGGGAACATGGCAGGGGATGTACAAGGATTAATGGTAATAACGTATCAGGAACCTGGGCAATAGAAATATTCATGGAATGGGAGCGTGATGACGATGGCAGATCTGAAGGATTGGTCTCTGCATTATAACGGGAAGTTTTTCTGGGTGCGCGGTTATGTGTTCCGGAAGTTTGATGTGAAGGATGGAACACCAGTCACAACCTCGGCGATTATCCGGGTAGATAAGGATACGGAGGGTCTGGATATTTATACCGGTCACTCCTATTACAGATGTGATTACTCAATGCATGCAGAGGACAGCGGGGATCTGTCCTATGAGAGGCTTCTTCCGGGAATTACGAAGTCCAATGCGATTCCGGAAGATGTACGGATGGCTGCTGCCGAACAAAGACAGAGAATGCGGTCAGAAGAGCACAAGAGGTAAAGCTGGATGCGGATAGCTGCCTGCGAAATTGAAACAGGCTGCAGATATATAGATGTGATAAATAGAAATAAGGATAAAGTTCTGGTGCAAAAGTACACCAGGGCTTTATTTTTTTGTGTCGTAAACAGGAAACGTTCATGTCACTTACATCAATTGAGAAGTGCACTAAAAGCAAAAACGATTTGAGAAATGCACAAAAAGTGGAAACGATTTTTGTGAAAGATCGTTTCTTGAAGTTTCCCAGAGCAATTCTTATAATAAAAGCAAAAGGAAACTAAAATGTATAAATCAGTTTCCTTTGCGCGATTTGATGTTCAGGAGTGGATAAGAATGATCTATACCTGCATCTGGATGTCAGAGTGTTAACAGAAATGATCTGTACTGTATAGATCAGGTTATAAGGAGTGTTGAAAAA
>JAJGAH010000184.1 GCA_020844525.1 Eubacterium sp. | reverse complement strand
ACTGCTACGGTGTGATCGGTGCAAACGGTGCCGGAAAGTCCACCTTTCTGAAGATTCTCTCCGGACAGCTTGAGCCGACAAATGGCGATGTTACGATTACACCGGGACAGAGACTGTCCTTTCTGGAGCAGGATCATTTCAAATATGATGACCAGCCGGTTCTTGACACGGTGATTCAGGGAAACGCACGTCTCTATGAGATCATGAAGGAAAAGGACGCGCTCTATGCAAAGCCGGATTTCAGTGATGAAGATGGTATCAAGGCAAGTGAGCTGGAGGCAGAGTTTGCGGAGATGAACGGATGGGACGCCGAGACGGACGCAGAGCAGCTGCTGAACGGCCTGGGCATCGAGACAGATCTGCACCATGCGCAGATGGGAACGCTGCCGGGTCCCCAGAAGGTCAAGGTACTTCTGGCCCGTGCCCTTTTCGGAAACCCGGATATTCTGCTGCTCGATGAGCCGACCAACCATCTGGACCTGGATGCGATCGACTGGCTGGAGGAGTTCCTGATCAATTTTGAAAATACGGTCATCGTTGTATCCCATGACCGGTATTTCCTGAACAAGGTATGTACCAATATCGCGGATATTGATTACGGCAAGATCCAGCTCTATGCAGGCAACTACGACTTCTGGTTTGAGTCCAGCAATCTTCTGATGCAGCAGAAGAAGGAGGCAAACAAGAAGAAGGAGGAGAAGATCAAGGAGCTGCAGGAGTTTATCTCTCGTTTCGCGGCAAACGCGTCAAAGTCCAAGCAGGCGACCTCCAGAAAGAAGGCTTTGGAGAAAATCCAGCTGGATGATATCAAGCCGTCCAGCCGTAAGTATCCCTATATTGATTTCCGCCCGAACCGTGAGATCGGTAATGAGGTGCTTGAGGTCCATAACCTCAGCAAGACGGTGGACGGTGTGAAGGTTTTGGACAATATCTCCTTTACACTTCGCAGAGAGGACAAGGTGGCTTTTGTGGGTTCCAACGAGCAGGCGGCTACGGAGCTCTTCAAGATTATTTCAGGCGCTGAGACGGCTGATGATGGCTACTACAAATGGGGTGTTACCACTTCCCAGGCTTTCTTCCCGAAGGATTACACGGAGGAGTTTGATTCAGACCTGACCATCGCGGAGTGGTTGACGCAGTATTCCGAGATCAAGGATGCAACCTATGTCAGAGGCTTCCTGGGCAGGATGCTCTTTGCGGGAGATGACGGCGTCAAGAAGGTGAGAGTACTCTCCGGAGGAGAGAAGGTCAGATGTCTGCTTTCCAAGATGATGATCTCCGGCGCGAACGTTCTGGTGCTGGACCAGCCGACCAACCATCTGGACATGGAATCCATTCAGGCACTGAACAACGGACTGATCAAGTTCCCGGGTGTTCTGATGTTTACCTGTCATGACCATCAGTTTGTGCAGACCACTGCGAACCGGATTATGGAGTTCCGGCATGACGGCACACTGATCGACAAGGTTACCACCTATGATGAATATCTGGCTGCAGATGCAGACGCGAGAAAACGTTCGGTTTACACACTGACAGAGGAAGACAACTGATATAAAGAGGTAGCGAAATGGAAAATAACAATCACCCGGTCCTTGTCATCATGGCAGCGGGCATGGGAAGCAGATATGGCGGATTAAAACAGATGGACCCGATGGATGACAGAGGACATCTGATTATTGATTATTCCATTTATGACGCGGTACAGGCCGGATTCCGCGAGGTGATTTTTGTCATCAAGGAGGAGAACAAGCAGATTTTCAAGGAGCGGATCGGCGACCGGATCAGCAAGAATGTGAAGGTTTCCTATGCGTTTCAGAGGCTGAACGATCTTCCGGCAGGATATCAGGTCCCGGAGGGAAGAGTAAAGCCCTGGGGCACTGGACATGCGGTGCTGTCCTGCTTTTTTGCGGTAAACGGGTCTCCATTTGCCGTCATCAATGCGGATGATTACTATGGAAGAGATGCATTCGTGAAGATGTACCAGTACCTGGCCAAGAATGCCGATGACAAGAAGTACCGTTACGCGATGGTGGGTTACCGCCTGAAGAACACGGTGACAGAAAACGGCTACGTGTCCCGTGGCATCTGTGAGGTGAACGGGCAGGACGAGCTGGTCGGGATCCAGGAGCGTACCCACATCGAAAAGCATCCGGACGGGATCGTATACACAGAGGATGATGGAAAAACCTGGACGCATCTTTCCGATGACACGGTTGTATCCATGAATATGTGGGGCTTTAATTACAGCATTATGCAGGAGCTTCTGTCCAGATTTCCGGCGTTTCTTGACAGGACAATGAAGGAAAATCCATTGAAGGGCGAATACTTCCTGCCCTCTGTTGTGGAAGAGCTGCTGAAAGAGGACAAGGCTGTAGTGAAGGTCATGACAACCCCGGATAAGTGGTATGGCGTCACCTACAAGGAGGACAAGCCGGTTGTAGAGGCGGCCCTCAAGAGCATGACGGATCGGGGTATCTACCCGCCGGAGCTGCTTGACTGATTTTTTCGCGTAAACCGGATTAAATCATCGCTGCAGTATCCGGCACCGCCGGGCCCGGTAAATGTGAGGCTGGAAAACCCCGGCCGACGTCACTGACGTTCGTCCGGTGGAGGTATCACAAAAAGAAAATTGTAATCGGCAGATGTTGAGGATACAATAGAACCGTTCGGATGTTTTTGCATCCGGGCGGTTTCGTTATTTATCGCAAAAAAAGGAGCATTTCATTGCACATCGTACCAGGAAAATTATCTGTGCAGAATTCTGCACAGAATAAAGAAAATCAGCCTGCGCAAAATACAGGGAAACAGACTTTTCAGCATACAGGCATTGGGCTGCCTGCAGTGTTTTTTCTGCTGCTTGCGGCGGCCTGCCTGCTGCTGGGGGAAAGTTTTTTCCCTTTTATCCGCTGGTACCTGCTGATTCTTATTCTGGGAGCCGGTTTTTATCCGCTGGCATCGTTTCTCATGCCGGACTTCCGGGATGGAGGCTGGCTGTTTTCCAAGGTAATCGGTATTGCGGCTGGTGGATATGCGGTATGGGTGCTCGGATGCGCAGGCATCCTCCCCTTCACCGGACGGTGGTCAGCTGTGGTCACGCTGGCGGGCATCCTTCTGTGCCAGGTTCTGCTGTGGCGCAGATGGAGAAAAAGAAAATACCATCCATATTGTGCATGCAATGTTCAGCTCCTGCTTGCAGAGGAGATACTGTTTTTCGGCTTTTTCCTCTTATGGGCATACTGTATCGGTTTCCGTCCGCAGGCGAGCGGAACGGAAAAATTCATGGATTACGGCTTTATGGCTGCCATGTATCGGAGCACTTCATTACCGGCGATGGACATCTGGCACGGGACGGATCCGATCAACTACTACTATGGCGGACAGTTTTTCGGGGTCTATCTGGCGAAGATGGCACAGGTAAAGATGCAGTACGCCTATAACGTCTATCGCGCGATGCTGTCGGCCTTTGGTTTTGTTCTTCCGTTTTCCATTGTATATCAGATGGTTCGGGACAGATTGCAAGAGCGTAATCACCCGGGACGCTGGGCTGCGGCCGGTGGTCTGCTCGGGGGCGCGGCGGTTTCCCTTGCCGGAAACGGACATTATGTGCTGTACGGAATTTTTGGAAAAGCACTGCATCTTTCCATGCCGGATGACCGGGGATACTACTGGTTTGCGGATTCCACCAGATATATCGGATATAATCCGGTGAATACCGCTGACCGGACGATCCACGAATTTCCGTCCTATTCTTTTGTGCTGGGGGATGTCCACGCCCATGTATGCAATATCATGTTTGTCCTTCTGGCTGTTGCCCTGCTGTATGCGCAGGTGCAGGGCCTTCGGAGAAGAGGATACAGTGCAGAGGGGATGAAAGCGGAAAAGGTTCCGGCCTTGCATGCGTTTCTGCGGTACTGTCTGCTGGATCCGCGGTTCCTCGCAGTGGCGGCGCTGGTCGGGATGTTCCAGTGGACAAACTTCTGGGACAGCGTCATTTACTTTACAGTCTGTCTGTTCTGCGTGGTATATGGCACAATTTACCATTTCGGAGCAGAATGGAAGGCGGGAATCGCATCAGCGGTGCTCAGGATTCTGGAGCTGACGGCAGTGTCACTTTTTTTTGCCCTGCCTTTCCGTCTGCAGTTTGTCTCTCCCGTGAGCGGTGTTGCCTTCTGTCAGACGCATACGCCTCTGTATCAGCTTCTGATTCTGTGGGGATTCCCCGTTGCAGTTTTTCTGATGCTGCTCCTGCATACCATCTGGAATTTTCAGCGCCGGCACAGGAAGAGCAGCTGCTCAGGCTCTGTCCGGACAGCTTTGCGTACGGATGGCTTTGTCCTCGTCCTGGGACTGTGTGCATTGGGACTCGTGCTGATACCGGAGATTGTATATGTAAAGGATATCTACGCTTCCAGCGGATACCCGCGCGCAAATACGATGTTTAAGCTGACCTATCAGGCCTTCATTTTATTCGGGATCATGCTGGCCTATGCGATTACCTGCGCAGTCGCGTCTGCCAGGAAGATGGTGCGCTCCATCGGCATCGTACTGCTGGCAGCTCTGGTCTTGACCCTGGGATATTTCCCGACAGCTGTTTCTCAGTATCTGGGCAATATTTTTGACAGGAGTGGCTATCAGGGACTGGATGCGACGGCATTTCTGGAAAGTGATTATTCTGCCGATGCATCTGCCATAGAGTGGCTGAATAAACATGCAGAGGGGCAGAAGGTCGTGCTCGAGGTAAACGGGGACAGCTACAGTACGGCAGGAAGGGTATCGGCAATGACCGGCCTTCCCACTGTGCTCGGGTGGTATGTGCACGAGTGGCTCTGGAGAGGGGATACCGCTGAGCTGAACAAGCGCGCGGCGGATATCGAGACCATCTATACCTCCCAGGACGAGACTCTGGTGCAGGCTCTGATTGAAAAATATCAGATTGACTACATTTTTGTCGGCAGTGAAGAATACGCCAAATATAAAAATCTGAACACACAGGGGCTGCAGAGTCTTGGTGATGTGGTATACAGCAGCGGTACGACGTTTATTCTGCAGACAGACCGGCAGCAGAGATAACCGGTCTGAGCGGTGTATGGATGCAGTTGAGGGTGTTATCGGATTGTTACGTTTCAGTATTGATACGGAATATATGTACACCTGAAGAGGAGGCTGAAATGGACTTGTTTGAATATATGAAGGAAAAGGATATGGAAACGGAATCGCCTCTGGCCTCCCGGATGCGGCCCACTACGCTTGAGGAGGTCGTGGGGCAGGAGCATATCATCGGGAAGGGCAAGCTGCTCTATCGTGCGATCAAGGCGGACAAGCTGCGCTCCGTGATTTTCTATGGCCCTCCGGGAACAGGAAAGACAACACTGGCACATGTCATCGCCAATACGACGAGTGCGGAATTTGTCCGGCTGAATGCGACAACCTCGGGGAAGAAGGATATGGAGACAGCTGTAAAGGCGGCGCAGGACCGGCGGGGCATGTATGGCAGGAAAACCATCCTCTTCATCGATGAGATCCACCGATTCAACAAGGGACAGCAGGATTATCTGCTTCCATTTGTAGAGGACGGGACTGTGATTCTGATCGGCGCCACGACAGAGAATCCGTATTTTGAGGTGAATTCCGCGCTGATCTCGCGGTCTGTTGTCTTCGAACTGAA
>JAJGAH010000183.1 GCA_020844525.1 Eubacterium sp. | reverse complement strand
CGATTCCAGAGCCGCTTCGTCCATATATGGGCGGTAAGGACAAACTGATTCCAAGAAAGTCCTGCCTGGAGAAATAACAGAAATAATAAAACAGATTATCGAGAGGAGTTGTTATGCATAAATTCCTCAGATCAATCGGGTTCAGTAAATTAAAGGAGCTCGATGATCAGGATCGTCTGCTTCAGGATGTATTGGTCCATTACGACTTCAAGAAGAGTGTGCTGGATGAAGACGGACATCTGTTTGCAGAAATATCAAAGGAATTTGCACCAGATGTCGGGATCACAGTATGTGGAAGCTATGACGAAGAAAACCTCTTTCATATGGAATACTATTTTCCATTTTACTGGGGTTCACAGGTAACTTCCTATGAGGAAATCGCTGTTGAGAGACATTATGCGAATGAGTCTTTTGCAGCAGCCTGTGATGACATGAGAGTCGGTACAACATTGATTTTTTATGTGTCAAATGCCGGCGAATATATTGATGTGCAGACCAGCAGAAGGATGCAGGGATCCATTACCTCTGTATCACTTTCTGCACTGGCGGAAAGTGGAACCATTCTCTTTCCGGTACGCAAGGAACAAAAGGCATTGCCTGCAGATCCCAAGAAATTGGAGGAAAGAAATTCTCTGTTTGCCGCTGCTCAGAATGGCGACGAGGATGCCATCGAAAGCCTCACAATGGAGGATTACGATGCCTATTCTATGCTTTCAAACCGGGTACGCAATGAAGATATCTACACCATTGTAGATTCCTATTTCATGCCTTACGGGATGGAATGTGATCTGTATAATATTATGGGTGATATTACAAGCTGCGAGAAGGTCAGAAATCATGCTACAAGTGAGACAGTCTATCAGCTGGGTGTGACCTGCAATGATGTACCATTAGATGTCTGTATCAATGAAAAGGATCTGACCGGAGAACCCAAGGTAGGAAGAAGGCTAAAAGCTATTATTTGGCTGCAGGGAAGGTTGAATTTTTAAGAGAGATGAGATAAAATGTTATCTGTTCGTGTGAGCAGAGGACATTATATCTCCTAAGAAAGAGGTAGACTTTCTGCGAAAGTTACTTTTCGCAAGAGGTTCGTGTATAAAAGAACTGAAAAGGAGAACCAAAAACCCCAAGATTTGTTCAGAATTGTTTAACAATTTTAAAACAAACATTTTTTACGATTTAGTATAAAACAAGAAACGGATCTGCCACCGGAATTTATTAAAAGCTTGAAAAAGCCCGTAAATAAAGGAAAAAACAGCAGCTAACATAATATGTTTCTGTAGCTCAGCAGGATAGAGCGTTCGCCTCCTAATTGGGAGGCTGGCCTTTTTCCACGGTCAGCGGTTGACCTCCCAATTCCTGCTAATAATTATCAAAGGTGATACATCAGTTTGATCAGTTTGGCCGTCCGGACGAGGAAAAAAAGTCGGGTCAAAATTATGGGAGGTCGGAGCCGAAGTATTCGACCAAAAGGTACAAGGTGCCGGAAAACCGCATAAAATAAGGCTTTGCGGGCACTTTACAAATATATGTTTCTGTAGCTCAGCAGGATAGAGCGTTCGCCTCCTAAGCGAAAGGCCGGCGGTTCGAATCCGCCCAGGAACGTGATTTTAGCCACCAGCTTGTTACTGGTGGCTAACTTTTTTTGAGAGTTTTGCTATTTTTTCATTAGACGTGGAAAAAACCAAACTAACAAAATTTTCGGTTTTCTAACAGAGCGGATTTTGGACCATTTTTCTAATAAAAAAAAGAGGTCGGTTATGAAGTAAAACGGGCATAAAAAATAAGGCAAGAACAGTATTTTTTAACCATTCAGATTTATTAGACACTTGTCAGGATCTTGCTGACAGTCGTTTTTTCATGACCACAGTAAGATCAATATTTATGAAAGAGAGTAGATAAGAAGGTAGTTATGACCGAAAAAGAGTAACTGGTAGATAGTCAATGCCTTGAGGACACCAGCCGATTTTTTTAAGATGTATTCAGAATCCTGAGGACATCTTTATGTGCCAGCGGCAGTCCCTTTTTTCGTCTCTGGTAATGCATCAGCTATCTACCGGTTACGTTCAAATGGTATCTTCTGATTATTCTTCACCGTTCTTGTTTCCTGCGCCATGAAGGATAGTTGAATTCTCTTCCGCCTTTTTACGATTCATGGAAATCATTACGAAAGGAATGATTGCTACCAGAAGCAGTATCGCTGGGAAAACATTAATAACTGCATTCATAGCTACTTTCGTACCTGCTGTCTGCGCTGCGTTCGCTACATAGCCGACTGCTCCAAGAAGCAGAATACCTACAGTACCGGCGATGGCGTTACCGAGTTTTACAGCAAAAGAGCATACAGACAGGACAATAGCATCTACACGTTTACCGGTACGTACCTCCATGTCATCAACAAGTTCACCAACAAGGCCAAAGGAAACTGTTCCGACCATGCTGCCCATGCCATGGAACAAACCGGTTCCAAGGAGGATCAGAGGAAGATTCATCATGTTGCCACCTAAGAAAAGAATGCCGCCTCCAATCGCAGATATGATCAGGCTGACAGTCATGATGGTCTTTTTCTCAAAGCGCTTAGTCAGGAAAGGTACAATAAGAGAAGGAACAGCCATGCAGACAGTCATTACAGTGCCTGCATAAGAGAGCCACATCGGCTTCTCGACGACATACATGAAGAAATACACCATGATTCCTACGCGGAAAAAGATGCCGGACATGTATAGGAGATATCCGATCAACAATTTGCGTACATCTGAATCACCAAAAGCTATTTTTAGTCCTTCAGACACCTTCATGGAAGGTGCCCCGGCTTCGGGTTTGACAACTTCCTTTGTACCGGCAAAAGCGATCCAGTAAGCAATGAATGGTTCCAAGGATACAATAGATGATCGTAACGGTAGTATATGCCTTTGGACTGCTGGCATTGCCATTGCCGAAATGAAGCAGCAAAGGCATCGTAACTGCAGAAGTGATAAATGTTGCAACCTGTGAAAGGGCACTTCTGAATGAGATCAGTACCACTCTTTCCTGATCGTTGCGGGTCAGTACATTTGCAAGAGCCTGGCCGGCAACGCCTGTTGCAGTATAAGCCATTCCGCTTAAAATGTAGGTGATCGCGCAATAAAGAATGGACATAGGACCTGTCCAGGTTGGCTTTGTGAAAGCAAGTACGGTACAGATGGCAAGAATCGGAGCACCGAACAGCAGATACGGTCTGTACTTGCCCCATCTGCTGTTGGTCTTATCTGCAATGATGCCCATCATAGGATCATTAATACCATCCCATACACGGGCAATTGCCATAATCACACTGATGACAGCAGGTGTCAGCCCAACAACGTCTGTGTAAAAAACTGTTAAATAGGAACTTATCATGGAGAATGTAAAATTACCACCAACATCCGTCATTCCATAACAGATCCTGCGCCAGATCGGTAATCTGCCGTCTGACGATGTTCTTGCCTGATTGTTCATTTTTTCCCTCCCAAATACTTCTATTGAAAATAGTTTGATTTACGGAATGCCTGCATCGTTTTTTTTGCATAACCGTTTTTGTTTATGCATCAAGCATACAGCATGAACTTTTTCAAAGAATGTAAATACTCAGCAACGGGCCGTGTAAAAAAATGTCATTCTTGTCTTTTCCTTACCTGTTGTATGAGGGAATCTTCAGCTGTTATTCACCACCCTTGCCGTGCTTCTGTTTCCGGTATTCTTCCGGACTTATTCCATAGAAACTGTGAAATTTATGGCTGAAATGACTGGAATCAAAGCAGCCAACCTCCTGGCTGATCTCTGTGATGCTCATTTCATTGGCATCCAGCATTTTTTTCGCATTTTCCATTTGAAGATCTGTAATCAGAGATTTAAACGTTTTACCGGTATAGCTGCGCAGCATCCGGCTGATATGATTTGAACTATACCCAAAAAAAGTTGCAAGCTCGTTCAGACTGCAATGGCTGTAATTTACAGACATATACCCCAGAATAGAAATAATACTGTCATTCATTGTTGCATCTACCGGATCAGCCACGATTGCCTGCATCTCATAATGGCGGATCAGGTAAATGAAAATCAATGCAAGGTAATGACGCATACTTTCATTGTACGCATAACTCTTTTCTGCATCTTCTCTGTAGAGATCAAGAATTCGCTGATGCATGACCGGATCTTTTCCCGTATGGAACAAGATATACGGACTGATCCGTTTGTGATAAAGCATCTGGCTGAAAAACTCACGAAGCATATCGCTTCCGCGGATCATTCTTAGAAAAGACTGATCCAGTATCTGGCTGCTGACCAGAATATTGACTATGACAAGGCCGTCGTAACAATTGATTATTGTGTGGGATACTTTGGGAGGAATGATGCACAGATCGCCTTCCTGCATTTCAAAGTTCATTTCCCGGATATAATGACGGCAGCTTCCCCTGTATACATAGATGATTTCCACATATTCATGATCATGCAGAATGGGATAACAGTAACTCGGAGCCCTGACAACCGCAATTCTGTCGCCATTCGCAATCTTTTCTACTTCTTTATTCGTGTTTCCCATTTCATTCTTTGTGAAATAAGAATAATAGGATGACAGTTTATCTTCGTAAACCCTGCCCTCTTCAGCTAAAACATGATACTGTTCATAGCTCATCGGAGTTTCCATCAGGGCACGGTCACCGTTTTCATAGTATTCCTTTGACTTTTGCTCGCGCTCTGAGAACGCGAGAAGCCGTCTTTCCCATTTATCCAATCCGATCGCCCCACTTTCTGATAATCTTCTTATGGAAATGATAGATGTGCCAAAAGTATGATGACTTTTCAGCACTCATATCATTAAAATTATATAGAAAGCAGCTTCGGATTTCCAGAAATTCCTTCCATTGGCAAGTATATCTGCTCGGCGATACGCAAGCGTAAAAAGCAGAAACGGCAACATCTATCCCTGTGCCCTTTCTGCTTTTTCTTGCAATATTTAACAGATATTAACTATTATATCCGGAGCATTGCTGCTCAAACCTCTGGTGCAGTGCAGGAATAATCATAGCTGCCGCTGCCCAGATCAAACTTCCTGCCATCTGGCAGATTAACTGTTGCGGTCGTATTAACCGGAATTTCAAAATGCATTTTCATAAGTCCATCCTCCAGCTTCCAGTCAGAACGGATGATGCCGTAAGGACAGTCAAATCTGGTTTCTGCCCATGTCAGACTTCCTCCCGCCATTGGGGACAGTTCGAAATGCTTGTAGCCAGGGTATTTCATCACCGGTTCAATACCGCCGACTTTACCGAACAGGAAATCACACACGGCTCCATAACTGTAATGGTTATAGGATGCCATATGCTCATCCATTCCGTTCCAGCTCTCAAGAATAGTGGTTGCGCCAAGAGTCACAGCATGCAGCCAGCTGGGCGCCTCAGTCTGCTCAAGAACAGTGAACGCTTCTTTTTTGTATCCATAACGAACCAACTGAAAGAGCAGGAATGGTGTTGAAAGGAAACCTGTATTCAGCTTCATGCCGGCTTTGCGGACTTCTTCCGCAAGTCGGGCAGCCACTTTTTCTGTCTTCTTATCGTCTGCAAGGTCAAAGGCAAGTACTCTGACATAGGAAGCCTGATGTCCCGGCTGAACGGTTCCGTCCTCTTTAATAAAATATTTGTTGTAA
>JAJGAH010000182.1 GCA_020844525.1 Eubacterium sp. | reverse complement strand
GGAATCACACCGGCCAGGATGGCAGAGGTCATCAATGAGCTGAATGTCGTGGAGTTGATGATGGGTATGCAGAAGATGCGTGCCCGCAGAAAGCCGGGCAATCAGGCACACATTACGAACCTGAAGGACGATCCGGTCCAGATCGCTGCAGATGCGGCGGAGGGTGCGCTTCGTGGATTTGCTGAAGAGGAGACCACAATGGGCGTTGCCAGATATGCGCCGCTTGATGCCATGGGCCTTCTGATTGGTTCTCAGGTCGGCCGGCCGGGTGTCCTTACCCAGTGCTCCTCGGAGGAGGCAACGGAGCTGGAGCTTGGTATCCGCGGACTGACCACCTATGCAGAGACCCTTTCCGTATACGGAACAGAGAAGGTCTTTATCGATGGCGATGACACGCCGTACTCAAAGGCATTCCTGAATTCCTGCTATGCATCCAGAGGACTGAAGGTCCGCTTTACTTCGGGATCCGGTTCTGAGGTACTGATGGGAAGCAGCGAGAAGAAGTCCATGCTGTATCTGGAGTGCAGATGCCTGTATGTGACAAAAGGCTGCGGCAGCCAGGGTATTCAGAACGGTTCTGTAAGCTGTATCGGTATCCCGGGATCCGTGCCTGCGGGTATCCGTGAGGTCCTCGGCGAGAATCTTGTGGCTGCACTGCTCGGTCTTGAGTGTGCATCCTCCAATGACCAGAGCTTCTCCAATTCCGATATGCGCCGTACGGCCCGGACGATGCTGGAGTTCCTTCCGGGAACAGATTTCATCTTCTCCGGATATGCCGCGGAGCCGAACTACGACAATATGTTTGCCGGGTCCAACTTCGACGCGGAGGATTTTGATGATTACAATGTTTTCCAGCGTGACATGCAGGTGGACGGAGGCCTCCGTCCTGTAAAGGAAGCCGATGTTATTGCTGTCCGTTACAAGGCGGCGAAAGCGGTACAGGCTGTATTCCGCCAGCTGGGACTGGCTGAGGTGACGGATGAGCAGGTAGAGGCAATAACCTATGCGCATGGCAGCAAGGACACGCTTCCCAGAGATGTCGCCGCAGACCTGATGTCCGCGGAGGATGTCATGAAGCGGGGCATTACAGGCATTGACGTCGTGAAGGCACTGGCTGACAGCGGATTTACGGATGTGGCTGAGAGCGTGCTTTCGATGCTGAAGCAGCGTGTCATCGGCGATTATATGCAGACTGCTGCGATTCTTGACAGCCATTTCCATGTGATGTCCGGCGTGAATACACCGAATGACTACATGGGACCGGGAACCGGATATCGTGTGGAGGGCAAGCGCTGGGAGGAGATCAAGCGTATTCCGCATCGTATCAATCCGATGGATATTTAGGAGGCCGGCATGCAGATTTCACAGGAATTAGTTCAGAAAATTACGGAAGAGGTTGTCCGTCAGATTAAAAGCCGCGGAGATGATGGCACAAAGTACGATGCAAATGGCTATCGTAAGGTCGTAGCGGATGAGCTTGGCGAGGATGATGTCCCCTCCATGGCGGGCAGGACCCGGATTAACGAGAACAAGAGCGACTATTCTTCATACAAAAAAGCCGCAAAGGGTACAGACCCGAAGGAGATCGTAATCGGTGTCGGCGCGGCCTTCCAGAGAGAAATCAAGAAGACCATCGGCGGCATTCCGCTGGATGATGTCATCCGGAATGTCAAGGCAGGCATCGAGGAGGAGGGCATGATTCCGCGCGTTGTCAAGATTCTTGACACCTCGGATGTCGGATTTATGGCGCTGGAGTCCGCAAAGCTGTCCGGCTCCGGTATCGGCATCGGTATTCAGTCCAAGGGCACGACAGTGATCAGTCAGAAGGACCTGTATCCGCTTTCCAATCTGGAGCTCTTCCCCCAGGCACCGCTGATGACATTGGAGACTTACCGGAGAATCGGGCAGAATGCAGCAAAATATGTGAAGGGCGAGAATGTCACACCGATTCCGTCCGTCAATGACCCGATGGTCAGACCGAAATACCAGGTTAAGGCGGCGATCATGCACATCGCAGAGACCGAGCAGCTGGACCCGAAGCTTGGCATCATCGAATGGGAGGGAAAATAATGCAGTATCCATTAGGTGAAAATGAGAGAGACCGTATCACATCCAGAACGGGCAAGAAGCTGGATGACCTTACCCTTGATGAGGTCATGAAGGGACATGTAGCTCCGGATGATATCAAGATTTCCGCAGAAATGCTGAAGGCTCAGGGCGAGGTTGCGGATCAGGCGGGTAATGCGCCGATGAAGCAGAATTTTGCGCGTGCTGCAGAGCTGACCAATGTGCCGGATGAGGTAATTCTCGGCATGTACAACAAGCTGAGACCCCACAGGGCGACGAAGAAGGAACTGGTGCAGATGGCCAGTGATCTTCTTGAGAAGTACAAGGCACCGAACTGCGCGAAGCTTGTACTCGAGGCAGCAGAGGTTTATGAGAAGAGAGGCATTCTTCTTTCTGAATAAATAATAAGAGGGCATGGATTTGAGCATTATAGCAGGTGTTGATATCGGAAATTCCACAACAGAGGTCTGCGTCGGCGAGTATGCAGGGCGAAAGCTGTCCCGTTTTCTTACTGGCGCTTCCGTGACAACGACGGGCACCAAGGGAACGCTTGCAAATATTCATGGAATCCTTTCTGCACTCAAGTCCGCAATGGGCAGGATCGGCAGAGATGTCTCGGATATCGATCTGATCCGTCTCAATGAAGCGGCTCCGGTTATCGGCGATACAGCGATGGAGACGCTGACGGAGACGATTATTACAGACTCTTCTATGATCGGCCACAACCCATCAACGCCGGCGGGTGCCGGACAGGCGGCAGGCGAGCTGCTTTCCTTTGACAATCTGGACCGAGGTAAAGGCGGTACGCCATATATTGTTTTTGTCTCAGGCAGTCACGGCTATGAAGAGGTTGCCGCGGCAATCAATCAGGCGGCCGGCCGTCTGGATATTGTGGGCATGATCCTGCAGGCGGATGAGGCAGTGCTGGTTGAGAACAGACTGAATCGTAAGATTCCGATTGTGGATGAGGTAAAACGCATAGACAGGATACCGGATGGAAAGATGGCGGCGATTGAGGTCGCGCTTCCGGGACAGTTTATCCGCATGCTTTCCAATCCCTACGGCATCGCGACGCTGCTGCATCTGACCCCGGAGGAGACACGGACGGTCACTCCCATTGCCAAGAGCCTGATCGGAAACCGCAGCGCGGTTGTCATCAAGACACCGAATGGAGATATCCGGGAGAATGTCCTGCCCGCCGGAGAGATTTATCTGAACGCAGAGCATCCGACCAGGATTTCCCTGGATGAGGGCGCGGACCGTATTATGAAGGCTGTCAGTGATGCCGGCAGGATTTATGACGTTACAGGCCAGGAGAATACGAATGTGGGCAATATGCTCAGCCGGATCCGCAAGAGCATGGGCGAGGTCAGCGGCGAGACAGATGCGGATATTCACATCACGGATATTCTTGCCGTGGACACGCTGGCGCCGGTTCTTATATCTGGAGCACTCGCCGGTGAGACCTGTCTGGAGAAGGCGGTGGGTATCGCCGCGATGGTGCGCACCCAGCAGCTTCCGATGCGGCAGATCGCGCAGAAGCTGTCGGAGAAGCTGTCCACTGAGGTCAGGGTTGCCGGTGTGGAGGCAGTGATGGCCAGTCTTGGTGCACTGACGACGCCGGGCACGACACTGCCGCTTGCGATTCTGGATATGGGCGGGGGCTCTACCGATGCGGCCATTATCCGTGAGGATGGGACAGTGACGCTGACCCATCAGGCGGGTGCGGGTGAGCTGGTATCCATGCTGATTCAGACGGAGCTTGGTCTGGAGAACCGCTATATGGCGGAGCAGATCAAGAAATATCCTCTGGCCAAGGTGGAAAGCCTTTTCCATATGCGCATGGAAAACGGTGAAATGTACTTCGTGCAGGAATCCATCGATCCGCGTTTTTACGGCAGAGTTGTGCTTCTGACAGAGGCTGGACTGGTCCGGGTGGAGAAGGACGTTCCGATGGAGCGGATCCGGGAAATCCGGCGCGAGGCCAAGCGGAAGGTCTTCCTGACGAATGCAATCCGTGCGCTGCGCTATGTCGCACCAGACCACAATCTCAAGAATATTTCAAATGTTGTGCTTGTGGGCGGATCGGCAGCGGATTTTGAGATTCCTGAGATGCTCATGGAGGAGTTCACCAGCTATGGCATCGTCTGCGGACGAGGCAATATCCGCGGTACCGAAGGCCCCAGGAACGCGGTGGCAACCGGACTGGTGCTCTCCTATGGAGGCGAGAAGAAATGATCAGCCGCAGACCTTCAGTTTTTATTTACATACATCAGGCGGATGCGGATTTTCTGCGCGAGGTCCTGGCAGGTATTGAAGAGGAAAACGTCTCGTCGGAGGTTTTTGAACGAGAGGACGCTGATGTGAATGCGCTTGCCTTTGACGCCGCCGCTGATTCCATGATGGGATCCGGAATCGGCATTTCCGGTGTGGACGTTGCCATGCAGATGCGCGGACGCAGATCCGGAGAGAATGTGGCCCGCCTGCATATGCCATCTTTTTCCCAGTGCAGGACCATAGGCTCCAACAGCGCCAGGGTCATGAAAAAGCAGGGCCTGCGGGACCTGGATCCGGTTTCACAGGGATGACAGGCAGTGACAGCCACACTGATCCGTATGCATGGGATGATGTGTAATTTCTCCCGCAGCCTCTGTATCAGGCTGCCACTTATCCGTATGCATGGGATGATGTGCGCCTGCATATGTTTTTAAAAGTATATGAAATTCATGAGAAGGACAGACAATCAATGAAAATCTATACGAAAAACGGTGATAACGGAAGAACGTCACTTCTGAACGGGCAAAGCGTTCTGAAGACAGATGACAGGATTGAGCTTCTGGGCACCATAGATGAATTGAACAGTCAGATCGGCCTGGCAAAGGTACTGGCGGATGATGAGCTGCGTCTGAGACTGACGCACATTCAGAAAACGCTGATGTTCATCATGTCGGGCATTGCAGCACCCATGAAGCGGGAATTCCGGTTTGAAGATGCAGAGACGGAGAAGCTCGAGGGCTGGATTGACGCCACCGAGGATTCCTTCCCCAGAGTTAAGGATTTCGTTCTCTACGGGGGCTGTGAGGAATCCGCAAGGCTGGATGTAGCGCGGGCGGTCGCCCGCAGAGCCGAGCGCAGGTTCCGGGTTGTCGCGCAGAAGTTTGTCGCCGACAAGAAGGCTATGCAGTACATGAATCGTCTGTCCGATTTCCTGTATGTATCAGCCAGATATGCAGATTACAAGGCCGAAAATATCCGCAGCGAGGGTATCCGGCAGGAGGTCATCCGTGACGTGCTGAAGCAGCCGCACACCCGTCAGAGACATATTGACAACTGATTTCATGGGTTCATCTTATCAGGGACTTCATCAATCTGAAAAAGCACAGACGGCAACTTTATAAATCTGAAAAAGCACAGACAGCGACTCGAAACTGATATTAGCAACAGGGAAGGACAGGAACAGTACATGATCGTATACAGACTGGCCGATCTGACGGTGGGTGTCGAGGGCGCGGGGACATATACCCGGGACCTCATGAAGGATTATGAGAATAAGGAACCGATCCGTGGACTGCCACAGATCAGGATTACGCTGACACCGGA
>JAJGAH010000181.1 GCA_020844525.1 Eubacterium sp. | reverse complement strand
AGTGCCTTGTCGTCACCCTTGGAAGCACCGATACCGATATGAGCCATACCCTTATCCTTCATAACGGTCTGCACATCCGCAAAGTCAAGGTTGATCAGAGCAGGTACATTGATCAGGTCTGTAATACCCTGAACAGCCTCCTGCAGAACCTCATCCGCCTTTTTCAATGCCTCCGGCATCGTTGTGCGGCGGTCTACAATCTCCAGAAGCTTGTCGTTCGGAATGACAATCAGTGTATCAACGTTCTGTTTCAGACGGTCAATACCTGCAAGGGCATTGGTCATACGCTGTCTTGCCTCAAAGCGGAACGGCTTTGTAACGACACCAACAGTCAGGCATCCGGCCTCCTTCGCCAGTCCTGCAACCACAGGAGCTGCTCCGGTACCGGTTCCGCCGCCCATACCACAGGTGACAAAGACCATGTCGGCACCCTCTACCAGCTTCTTGATCTCATCCGCGCTCTCCTCAGCGGCCTTCTGTCCAACCTCTGGCTTGGCACCTGCGCCAAGTCCCTTTGTGACCTTCTCGCCGATCTGAAGCACCGTCGGTGCCTTGCAAAGGGTTAAAGCCTGCTTATCAGTATTAATTCCAACGAATTCAACGCCTCCGATGGACTCATCTACCATTCTGTTCACTGCATTGTTGCCGGCGCCCCCGACACCAATCACAACAATTTTCGCTGAAGACTCAGCTTCATTCGTCATAATCTCTAACAAAATATTTCCTCCTTTATCAGGCTTATGTCCCGCAACAAGCAGGCCGCCAGTTATTTATCTTCCCTCATTTTCACTTATCCTGAAAATAACACATTTCTTATAATATAATTTCCGCCAAAAATATTCAACACTTTTTCAAAAAAAGGGAGGTACCCACAAGGCCTGCTATGAAGCCTTGTCAAAAACGATATTCACCGTGTCTTCCGTGTAGCTTTCAAGATGCAGATCGCCCTTCATCCCGGAAAGCTGTGGAAGAATCGCCGCCGCCTTCGTCATCTTGTCCTCAAGCAGCGTATCCTTGCCAAGCAGGACCCGCACATCCCCGTCATTATAATAGAGTGTAAAATTCAGGTCCTGATCCACCGCGATCTTGTCCGGCTTGATGTCAAACTTGCTGGTCAGCCGGCTCAGCGCCTGTATCGTGGAAAAAACGCTGTCGTCGGCTGCCGGGACCTTCTGGCCCACAGCCAGCTTCTCATCCGTCAGACCCGTAATTCTTGTGACATCTGTCAGTGCCGCATGGTACTCCGCATTGGAAATGCTCTGACTGGAGCTGCTCAGAGAGGATGCCGTCACGCCCTCTGCCGAAACAGAGGTGGCAGAAGCTGCAGTCTTATTTGCCGCAGCCGCAGCAGCGGCCGCCTGTGCCTTCTCCTCCTGTTCCTTCGCAGCCTTTGCATTGTCGTAATCGGTCTGCGTGATATCAGGGATATTGTCACCGTTTATGTCAATCAGTCCAACACCGGCGGTTGTCTGGTCTACGACCCCGTCTCCGTCTGTATCGACCAGCCAGTTTCCATCCGCATCAGTTTCCGGAACCCCGTCATCATTCAGATCTACAAGGGTCGTTGTAAGTCCGAGCGAAGCATAGTCTTTCGTGGAAGTCGACGAGGACGATACGGAAGAGCTTGAAACAGAAGAATCCGATGACACGGAAGAATCGGATGAAACTGCGCTGTCCGACGATACAGACTCCTCCTCGTCGGGTGTCGGATTTGCGTCCTTAACCGCCTCAAGCACAATGCCTGAGGCATCAAAGTAATAATCCGTCCCATCCTGCTGAACATAGCCGATCGGTGCGTTTTCATTCACGACAAGCCGGACGCTGTTGTGTCCGGTGTATTCTGCCTCGATAGAGGAAATAAAGGGAGCATTTTCCGGTATAACGTTCTTCTTGATGTAGCACAGATAAATGGTGTTCCGGTCCTGAAAACCGGAAAAAACCATTTCCCTGATCTCCTTGTCGGAATATCGCGTATTGCCAGTAATCTCCACGTTATTGTCCGGAACATAGAAAATACCGATAAACAGCACCAGACAGACAAGAATAATTCCCACTGCAATCAGCAGCGTGCGCAGCCGGCGCCTTCGAATCCGCTCCCGCTTCCTTTTTTCCAGATGCATTGGTTTTTTCTCTTCTGTCACTGACGCCCAAGCTCCCGCACATACTGCTTAAACATTTCTCCGCGCTGTTCATAATTATCAAACTGGCCCCAGCTAGCGCAGGCGGGGGACAGAAGCACGGCATCGCCAGGCACCGCATGGGCGGCACATGCCTTCGTAGCCTCCTCAAGATTGTCGAAAAAGGCAATCTTCTCCTTCGGGAAGCCGAGCCGTACTGCTGTTTCCGCAATCGTCTCCCGCGTCTGTCCGATCAGTGCAAAGAACTTCACCTTGCCGTCAAAAGCCCGGATCCAGTCATCGAATGCCAGCTGCTTGTCAAATCCGCCGCCGATCAGGCAGGTCGGACGATTCATCGCCTGGATTCCCTTGATCGCGGCATCCGGATTCGTTCCCTTGGAATCGTTGTAATACCGTACGCCATTGATCTCTGTCACAAATTCGATCCTGTGCTCCACACCCTGGAAGGCACAGACGGTCTTGCGGATGCTCTCCAGCGGAACTCCTGCATGGTAAGCCATCGCAACTGCCACCATGACATTTTCAAAATTATGCAGACCGAGAATCTGAAGCTCATCTGTCCGCACGACAGGAAGAACCTGACCTCCCTTTGCAATCCTGATGGTACCATCCTCCAGATAGATTCCCTCATCCAGAACGCGGTGACTGGAGAAATACACAACACGTGCCTTCACACGTCCGCCGAAATCCCGAAGTACCGGGTCCTCATAATTGAGCACACAGATATCATCCGCTGTCTGGTTCTCCGCAATTCTTTCCTTGCACCGGATGTACTCCTCCATCGTATGATGCCGGTTCAGATGGTCCTCCGTGATATTGGTGATTGCTGAGGCAGCAGGATGAAACTGATCAATGGTTTCCATCTGGAAGCTGCTGACCTCAGCCACTGTCCACGCCTTGTCGCTCTGCTGCAGAACCACGTCGGTATAGGGTGTTCCGATATTTCCAACCACATAGACCTCCGGGTAGTAATTCTTCATGATCTCACCCAGAAGTGTAACCGTCGTCGTCTTTCCGTTTGTTCCGGTGACTGCAAGCACCTTGCCCTTTCCGATTCTCCAGGCAAGCTCCACCTCTCCCCAGACCGGAATGCCGCGGTCATAAAAGCTCTTTACAACAGGAATATCACAGGGCACACCCGGACTCATCACCACAAGATCAAGCTGATCCTCAATCTCAGCAGGAAGCTCTCCGAGAATCACATCAACCGCCTGGCCGATCTTCTGCCGGACTGCCTCCTGGTCTGCACTGGTATTGCCATCATAGATAATCGGCACCGCACCCTTTGCCAGAAGCAGACGGGCTGCCCCGATGCCGCTCTTTCCGGAACCAAATACCAGAACCTTCTTGTCCTTCAGTTCAAAATCCTTCATCTTGTCCCTGTCCTTTCAAACGCAGTATTTCTCATCACCGCAGTATCAGAAATCATTTCATCGCCGCAAGACTCAGCAGCGCTGTAATAATAGAAAAGGTTGCCACAATTCTGGTCTCGGACCATCCGCACAATTCAAAATGATGATGAATCGGCGTCATCCTGAAAATCCGTTTCCCATGGGTCAGCTTGAAATAGCTTACCTGAAGCACAACAGATACAAGCTCAAGCGCATAGATAAATCCCACAACCGGGATGTAAAGCGGCATCTTCATCATATAGGCAGAACCTGCCACAAAACCGCCAAGTGCCAGTGATCCTGTGTCACCCATAAAGATTTTTGCAGGGTATGCATTGAAGAGCAGAAAGCCCATCAGCGCGCCGACCACCGCATAGGTAATCGGTGTGATGCCTCCGGAGAGCAGTGTGGAGGAGACCGAGAAAAACAGTGCGACGACAATCGTCACAGTGGATGCCAGACCGTCCAGACCATCTGTGAAATTCACGCCATTGACCGTTGCCAGAATGACGATAAAGGCAAAGGGAATACTGAACACCCCGAAATCAACAGACGCACTGGTGTTGAAGGGTACAAGCATAGACAGTGAAACGCCGTACACGCGGACCATCAGATACAGGAAAATGGCTGTCACGATGAACTCCAGAATCAGCTTCTGCCATGCAATCAGCCCGTCCGAGCGGTGCAGGACCACCTTCAGAAAGTCATCCAGAAAACCCACCAGTCCAAATCCAAGTGTGAGGATCAGGATCGGAACAATTGCAGGGTTGCTGCGGAAGTACAAAAGTCCCACCACAAGGATGCCGATCAGAATCGCGATGCCTCCCATCGTCGGTGTACCCGCCTTTTTAAGATGAGACGCCACGCCCTCCTTGCGCTCCGTCTGGTCAACCTTCTTTCTGTTAAGAAACGGTATCAGAAGGCCTGTACAGACCGCTGTAATCACGAACGCAATAAAAACCGGCAAAAAATCAATCCACTTCATATCCTGTCTCCCACTTAAAAAATATCTGTCAAAAACTGACCGGTGCATATGGCCGGTCAGTTAAAAGTTATGACATACTTCCTGCTCTGTGTCAATATCCGCCTTGCTCCACACAAAGTCCCTGCATATGCCGGCGGTCATATGAGGCTTCCTGCATACACCGGAAGTGTCCTGTATCAGGATTTGTGCCCCGCACTACCCGTTCTGCCCATTTTCAATATAAGTCGACAGATCTTCATTGCTTACACCGTCGGTAAAGTAATCATTGCCTGTCGAGGTATCCTCTGAGCCGATGTCAACGGTCGGAAGATCCGATCCGTCCTGGGCCGTGCCGACCGTTGTATCATTGCCGGACGTGTCCTGCTGTGTATCAGATGCTGTCGTCCCATCCCCTGTCGTAGCAGTGGAGGTGCCAGTACCAGTACCCGTCGTCCCGTCCCCTGTCGTAGTAGTGGAGGTGCCAGTGCCCGTCGTGCCATCTGTACTGTCTGTGCTTCCTGTTGTTCCGGTACCGGAGGATGCATAAATGGGGCCGTTATCTCCGACCGAATATTCCTTGTCGATCATCTGGCTGCTTGTGACGAAGGATGTATCAATATCGGATTCTGAATATCCGCTCTCATCCGGGAAAATATTCATGTAAGGCAGCAGCTCTGTGAAGATATTGCGCGCAATGCTTTCCGCATAGGCGGAGGATTCCTGGTTGTCCGTATTCGGCTCATCCACCGTCACATAGACCACCACCTGCGGGTCATCCAGGGGTGCAAAGCCGATAAAGGAAAGGATGTATTTGTTGTTGCCACGGGGAAGCTTCTCTGCGGTTCCCGTCTTGCCTCCCATGCTGTATCCGGGAATCTTCGCCACATAACCGGTTCCGCCATATTCCATAACACTGCCCATGGCCTCCCGGACCTTTGCGCTGACTTCCTCTGAATTGGTCCCTCTCTCAAGAACAGGATCGATGGTCTGCACAACTGCGCCATTTTCATCCGTAATCTGCTTTACGACATGCGGCTTGTAATAATAGCCGCCGTTAATGGCTGCGGAAATCGCTGCCGCCTCCTGTATCATTGTGATGGTAAATCCCTGTCCAAAGGAGGATGTTGCCAGCTCCACTTCACCGAGCGTGTCCTGATCAAAGACCAGACCGGAGC
>JAJGAH010000180.1 GCA_020844525.1 Eubacterium sp. | reverse complement strand
CGGGAAAAAGGCATCGATGACACGCTGTCCGGTGATCAGCGGCCTTGTCGGCGGAAGCTTTTTGGCATAGGGACGCTCCTTCCGGACGGGCCACTTCTGCATCAGGGTCAGATTCGCTGTCCCATTTCCGGTGTCCACGACAGCAACCGTCTCATCAATCGTATAACTGCCGGAGTGGATCTCCAGTATCTTTCCGCTGATCCCCCATGGCACCATGATTTTCTGTGTGACCACCGCCTCTCCTTCACTGTACCGATGATATCACCGGCGGTCACTGTATCGCCTGCTTTTGCCGCTGCCTCAAAGGTCCATTTTTTCTCATGGTCCAGTGCCGGAACTGCCACGCCCCTGGAAAGCAGGTTACTGTGGGTAATTTCCATGATCTTATTCAGCGGACGCTGAATACCGTCGTAAATCGATCCGATCAGTCCGGGCCCAAGCTCGACGGACAGTGGCGCCCCCGTAGACTCCACAGGCTCTCCCGGTCCGAGTCCCTGTGTCTCCTCATATACCTGTATGGACGCCTGGTCCCCATGCATCTCAATAATTTCGCCGATCAGATGTGCATCGCTCACACGCACAACATCGTACATATTCGCATCACGCATACCCTCGGCAACCACAAGCGGTCCCGCTACTTTTTTGATTACTCCTGCGCTCATTCGCTATCTTTCTCCTTATATACTGTAGGAATGCGGACTTCAGGAAAACAGTATGTCACTGCCAATTGCCTGCTCCACAGACTTCTTCACGGATTCCACACCCTCTCCGGTGTTGCCCTGCACACCGGGAATCAGGATGATTGCGGGAGAGAGCTGGTCCCTATATCTGCTGATCTCCTTGTGAAGAACAGACGCAAGTGCCTCTGTGATATAGATGATACCGAATCCGTTTTCTGCCAGATTCTTCAGGATTCTCGCACCCTCCTCGGCCTGATTGTCCTGAATCGGAAAAATGGACAATCCGACAGCCGCAAACCCATAGATACTGTCATAATCTCCCATAACCGCAATCTTAACCATACATTTTCCTCAGTCTTTCCCGGATGTTTTCCTGCGAAAAGCCATTTGCCTTTGCCGTGAGAAGGATACGGACCATTTTGATCTCATTCTCCCTTGCCAGGTAATAGGCAATGACTGGTCCGGCAGATACGCTGTTCATCTTCTGGGGCATGATCGCGAGAATCACCTGATCGTCACACCATTTTTCAAAGGCTGCCGCGGACTCCTTCAGAGCTTCTGCTGCGTCCCGGAAACCAGTTCCTTCCAGATATTCCATCAGGGTCTTCTCATCTCCCGCTGCCGCAGCGGCAAGCGTGTCCACATTCAGGGAATCACACGGGGCAAGCGCCTCCTGCAGAAATTTCAGGTCCTTCCCTGTTTTCTGCGCCCGAACAGCAATCCTGATATCTGTTACTGCAACCGTGGATTCCTGATAACGCTGCATCAGCGCATTGCCGGATTTCCGGCCTGCCGCTTCGCATGCATCCAGACACGCCCGATCTATCATGACATCACATTTCTGTCCGTCTCTGGTCTGAAGCATAACCTTATAGGCCCGCTGCGCCACTTCACGCATATGTAAGGGAAGCGCACGGAAATCCTTCTCGCGGAGGATCCGTCTCACATCCTCTCTTCCGAAACCATCAATGTCGTAGTACAGATGCCCCGCTGCATCCGAAGTGCACACCTCCTTGATCCCTGCCTTCAGATTATGATAAAGGCGCGGATAGGAAAGAATCTGAAACAGCTTTGGATCAACCTTTAATTCATGCATCAGCGCCGGGAGCTTCTTCTCCTCTGCATCCAGCATGCTTTCCCCATCTTGTGCCGCATCACCGGTGCCCCAGCCGCGTTCAGAGAGAAAATTCAGTATTTCCTGATTGTCCTTCATATCAGCCATCTGC
This sequence comes from Eubacterium sp., assembly GCA_020844525.1. GTDB lineage: Bacteria > Bacillota > Clostridia > Lachnospirales > Lachnospiraceae > Bilifractor. The sequence continues at coordinate 3,775 of JAJGAH010000180.1, read as the reverse complement.
CGGATGTCAGCATCGGAGAGCAGGGATTTTTCCTTCACACGGATCCGGGCTACCGCAAATATATAATCCAGATCCCTCATGATGATTCTCCCATCTTCCACAATGTCTCATGAACTGCGTCCTGCAGGATTTCCTCCTTAGCGTGAAAAAGCGCCTGCAGAGAACAGTTTTCATCAATCCCGCCGTAGCGCAGGATGAATCCGTTTTCGATATCGGCAGCCTCATCAGCTATTTCCAGACTTCCACCGGCTCTCTCTGCTATGTCTCTGATCCTGTCCCGGAAATCCACCGGCATTCCGGAAAGGTCTCTCTGACCGAAAAGAATCACACCGGTCTCCGGCCTGATATTTTTCTGCAATAATTTTTCAAGCATCAGAAAATATGCATCCTTCTGTTCTGTGGACAGCCTTTCATATGCCTTCCTGATAACCTCACAGATCACTGCCTGCTTCTCACCCAGAAGAGCCTGCCGGGTCTTCCGCTCTGCCTCAGCCTCAACTCTCGCAGCATAAGCAGCGGCGGCATCGGAAGCTTTCTGCTCCGACTGTGTACGGATCGCTGCTGTGTCCTCCTCCGCCTTCCGGAGAACCGTATCGGCCTCATCCTGCGCCTGGCGAAGCATTACAGAAGCTTTCTCCCGGGCTTCCTGAAGGATTTGTCCCGTGATATTTTCGATTCCTGCCATGCGTACCTCCTTGTTACCGCCAGCTTGTAATTCATGTCTGAAAGGTTCTGTGCGGTGCTCTTCCAACACGTCAGATACCCTGTACTGCCAGAATTGAGATCAGCAGTGCCAGAATCGCATAGGTCTCAACCATTGCCGGGAACAGCATCGCTTTTCCGAACTGATCCGGCTTCTTTGCAACGAGGCCGATGGATGCGACAGAGGTTCTGCCCTGATGATAAGCAGAAACAAGTCCGACCAGAGCAATCGGAAGGCATGCAAACAGGTACAGCATACCCGTTGCCGTATCAGTAACGGCGCTGCCGCCGAGAATTCCGATATTGGAAAGCGTGATAAAGGTTACCAGCAGTCCATAAATGCCCTGTGTACCAGGAAGAAGCTGAAGAAGCATAACCTTTGCGAACTGGTCCGGATCCTCGGAAACTACGCCTGCTGCCGCCTGACCGGCCATGCCGACACCCCATGCAGATCCGATACCCGGAAGCGCCGTTGCAAGTGCCGCACCCATAAGTGCAAATACCATTCCCATGTTCATATTTACCTTTCCTCCTTGATCTGAGTGTATTTTGTAATCGCCTTGAAGGGAACAAAGGGTTTGCCCCCTGCTTCATAGAATTTACCGAAAAACTCCACATACTGGAGACGGTTGGTGTGTACATATGCTCCAAGTGTATTGATCGCAATATTCAGCGTATGTCCGAGCAGACATACAACGATAAAAATAATAACCTTGACTGCACCGGACCCGAACATGGACCCCATCATATTGACAACACTGGCAATAACCCCGGTTGCAAGTCCGAGTGCCAGAAGTCTGGAATAAGACAGCACATCGGAGAGCCAGCCTGTAACGCCGTATAACCCGTAGGCACCCAGTGCTATGCGCAGTGCCCAGTTGTTCCTTGACCTTCCTGACATCAGCAGGATGATCACTGCACCGGCAATCGTGCACACCTTCGCCGCCGTATGCACAGCAGGTGGAAAGTCAAATACCATGCCGGAAATCGAGTGGAACAGATCTGTCGGAAGAAGCAGAAAGATCAGTCCGGTCAGGAAGAGGTACCAGGAAACAATATCGGAAATAAAGCCGGTCAGATCATGGTCCTTCAGCATCTCCCAGCCCTTGATGCCAAGTCCGGTATAAAGATGAACGATGCCGAACAGCATACACCAGATCAGCAGCCGCATCGGGTTATTCAGGGGGGCAAACCAAAGTGGTTTTAATACTGTCTGGTCCGACGGAACGCCCATCCATGTATGTGCGATCACGTCGATGAGATCGCCGAAGAAGCCGCCGTACATGAATCCCCAGAAAATCGTTGATATCCCGCACCAGAAAAACAGCTTCAGGAACCGCCTGATGCCGGGTGCCGGATTCTTATGCTTCAGACGCAGGATCAGACACAGCAATGCAATGACAATCCCATAGCCCGCATCAGAAAGCATCATGCCAAAGAAGAACACGTAAAAAACTGACATGATGCAGGTAGGGTCTGTCTTTCCGTGCTGTGGAAGCCCGTAATCCGCAAGTACACCCTCTGCCGCCTCGGAAAACCTGTTGTTCTTCAGCAGCGTCGGTTCCATCTCGTCCGGGTTCTTTTCCTCCCGCTCCACGAAGGCACCATACCTTTCGGTGAGCAGAGAGGCAACCCTGTCTGCCTTGTCTGCAGGCAGCCATCCCTCCAGGAAAAACGCATTTTCACTCTGAGGAATCTGTCCGAGCAGCCTGTACTTCTCCGCACGCGTCGTATAATAATCTGCCATCAGACGGAAATATTCCTTTTCTGATGCATATGAGCAAATTTGTTCTTTCAGTTCTTTGATCTTTTCCCGCTGCAGGCCGATATCCCGGTCACAGCCTGCGCTGACCTCTGCCGGTATTCCGTTGACCACCTGTGATGGTCTGGAAAATCCATGGGACCGCAAAGCTTCCTCCACAAGGTTTTCCTCTTTGGAAAGACAAACCACGGCAAGACAGGTACGGTCATTTTCGGCGGAGACCACCTCGGCATATACTGCAGGCGCCTCACCAAGCTTCTCTGACGCCGCGGCATACACCTCCTCTGCGCTGTGTGTGCCAGGCATGGTACCGATCAGAACTGCTGTGTCCCGTGTCCCGCTCATATTCATGGGAACATCCAGCTTCTCCCATGGAAGCAGCTCCACCTTCATATTCTCATCCTTCTGGATGATTCCTATACATTCCTGGATCTTCCGCTCGGACGACAGGATGTCCGAAACATGTACATTGTACTGATGACGGTTTCTGACTGCCTCGTCCAATACAGAGCGCCGGATCTCTTTCTTTTCGTAAAACAGGCCCATCCTGCTCTTGTCATTGGAATACCTTTTCAGAATTTTTAGCGCCTCCTCGAATGCGGAAGCTCTTTTTTCATATTTACTCCGGGCCGTCTGCGTGTCCTGTTCCTTCAGATCAGGATCATTTTCCAGATCCTCCATGCGCATCTCCATAATGCCCATGTGCTGAAGCGTCTCCAGGATTGCCTTTCTGTTTTTCTTAAGCGCGCAGATGCTGAGTTTCTGCATTTCTACTATTGCCATCTGTATCCCACCTCTTTATGGTCAGCCGGCAGCTGTGCTGACAGCCTTCCTGTTGGTCAGCCGATTACAAGGCTGATTACCTTTGCAACAGCGGCATTTTCTTCCTTCGAGGCCGTCCGTCGAAGCTGTGCACATTTCTCCCTTGCATCATCTTCCGCTTCCTTCAGCCGTGCTTCTCCGGCTCGTCTCGCCTCCTCCATACGGCGGTCGAGAATCTTCCCGGAATCCTGCTCTGCCTTTTCTCTTGCGCGATCCGCATCCAGATGTGCCTGCTTCAGAACAGAAGCAGACTGGTCACGTGCCTTCGCGATAATCTGATCCGCTTCCGCTTCAGCAGATTTCACTGCCTGTATTGTATCTGCCAGCATCTCATCCCCTCCCTTCTGAAGTAAAACCTGAAATAAAAAACGAATGCCATTGTCTGCCAATGCAGTTGCTGTCTGCAAAGCCAAACGGCTATTGTGTATTATAACAATTTTTCGAATGCGAATATGTTTATTATATGCAATCAGTCATTAAATATCAATC
>JAJGAH010000179.1 GCA_020844525.1 Eubacterium sp. | reverse complement strand
ACAAAGAAACTGATTCCCACATATTTTGCAGAGGTGCTGGGTACAGGTGTTCTGGGTGGAATGCTCGCATACCCGATCGCTGTTCTGGTTTTGGGTAAGCCGGCTGCACTCTTCACATTTGTGCTCCCATTTCTTGTATCTACCATTGGAGGAACGGTAATTGCGGCTCTGTTGATAGTTGTATTCCAGAAAACAAAGGCAATGGATTATTTCCGCGGTGTGCTTTCCGGCGCAAAATCGTAAGTTTTGAATTTGGAAGCTAAATCTGAATCATCTGCAAAGAGTAACAGATTTATCCGGGTAATTTTCAAACAGGAGAGATACTTTTTGATGCAAGTTCTGACGGGGCGACAAGGGGGAGTAAACAAATGCATACAGCTTTGACAATCGCTGGAAGTGATTCCAGCGGAGGAGCAGGCATTCAGGCTGATATAAAAACGATGATGGCGAATGGCGTATTCGCGATGTCGGCAATCACTTCCCTTACCGCACAGAATACGACCGGTGTGTCAGCCGTTTTGAATGTAACACCGTCATTTCTTGGGGAGCAGCTGGACCAGATTTTTACAGATATTTTTCCAGATGCAGTAAAAATCGGCATGGTTTCGCAGGCAGATCTGATTCGCGTGATTTCGGACCGTTTGCAGAAGTACCGGCCTGCCTTTGTGGTAGTAGATCCCGTTATGGCTGCTACCAGTGGAGCAAAACTGATCAGTGATGATGCAGTGGAATTACTCCAGTCGGAGCTGATGCCGCGAGCGACCCTTGTGACGCCGAATATACCGGAAGCCGAGGTGCTCTCCGGCATGCATGTACAAAGCCGGGAGGACATGTGCCGGGCGTCAGAGATCATTCACAATCGTTTTCATTGTGCGGTTCTCTGCAAAGGAGGCCATCTGATCGATCAGGCTGATGACCTGCTGTTCCGTGAAGGGTCCTGTCGATGGTTCCATGGAGAACGCATTTGTAATGAAAATACCCATGGAACAGGGTGTACATTGTCAAGCGCGATTGCCGCCAATCTTGCCAAGGGCTTTGATCTGGAAACTTCCGTGGAACGGGCCAAGGAATATATATCTGGCGCACTTTCCGCCATGCTGGATCTCGGAAAAGGCAGCGGGCCGATGAACCATGCTTTTGCCTTCTCCGGAAGATTCATGGAGGATTCTGAGGGGAATCTTCCACGATAGAACATCTCTTGTGCAATTACGCATCATCCCTTATGATAGAGTGCATGAACCTGTTTACAGGCACATGTCTGACACGTATTCAGTTTTTTGTCGGCAGCCTTGTATCTGTCACAGGCACAGAAACGGTTTATGCAGCAATGACGTTACAATGGTCACAGAACAATCACGAATGATGTTCTGTTGGAAAGTAATGGTGTTTATGCGCGAAATGGGATGCAACAGAGAGAACTGTAAATATTTACCGAAGGGAAGGTTCTGCATATCCAGTGTCCGGATGTTCCAGGACCTTCCTCTTGAAATTCAGGAGGAGCTTGTCAGCCATTCAGTACATTCTTCCTATAAGGCAGGCAGCCGTATCGTAGCGGAGAATGATGAGATACATTCCGTCATCATTATCCGCAACGGGAAGGTCAAGATATCCAATACGGATATCACGGGTGTAGAGCATATTCTGGATGTCCTGCATGACGGACAGAGTGTGTGGCATGGCATTTTTTTGAAGGAGCACCGTTATAATTATGATGTAATCTGTATTGATGATGTTGAGATCTGCGAGATCCCCCGTTCTGTCATAATGCAGGTGCTCATCCAGCATCCGCAGGCGGCGCTGAATCTGATAGAGGTCCTTGCGGAGGACATTACGGATGCAGAGGATAAAATCATGGTTCTTTCTATCCGGGACCCGAAACAGAGAATCGCTGCCTTTCTTCTGAAAAGAGAAAGCAGATGTCTTGGAAATGAAATACATCTGAAGCTGGAGGATATCGCATCCTCTGTAAATCTGAGAATCGAAACGGTGAGCAGATATATTGCGCAGATGGAAAAGGAGGGAATGGTTACCCGGGTTGGACGGGGACGTCTGAAAATCAGAAGGCAGGGGGAATTACAGTCATTACTGAATCCGGACTGAAGAATTCTGTACTGAAGCATTTTTTATATAAAATATGCTGAAATGTTTTTTTGCTTTATTTGATTGCAATCAAAGAACTTTATCTTAGGTTTTGTTACGATCATCCTGTCACAGGAAGGTGGCGGATGGCAGAAGAAAAACCGCTTGTCACTTTACCGGACAGGTGGTTTTTTATTTTGCCGGAAGCAGGAGGGAAGCATGATCAAAGGAAGAGTTCATTCGATTGAAACATTTGGTTCTGTAGATGGCCCCGGCGTACGCTTTGTGATATTTCTGAAAGGATGCGCAATGCGCTGCAGGTTCTGTCACAATGCAGATACCTGGGACCCGCACAGCGACGATCTCCGTACAGCAGATGAACTTCTGGACCAGGCTGAGCGGTATCGGTCATATTGGGGAGCTGAAGGAGGCATTACTGTTTCCGGAGGGGAACCGCTGCTGCAGATCGATTTTCTGCTTGACCTTTTTCACAAGGCGAAGGAGAGAGGTATCAACACCGTCATAGATACGGCGGGGCAGCCATTCCATCCTGAAGGCGAATGGTTCCAGAAATTTGAGGAGCTGATGACCTTTACAGATCTTCTCCTGGTTGATATCAAACAGATTGATCCAGAGAAGCATCTGCAGCTGACGGGCGTACCAAATGACAATATCCTGTCTATGATCCGCTATCTGAGCGATATCAGAAAGCCGGTCTGGATCAGACAGGTACTGGTTCCCGGCTGGACAGATGCCCCGGAGGACCTGCAGAAGGAGGGGCAGTTCCTTGATACACTGGATAACGTTCAGAAGGTCGAAATACTTCCCTATCATTCCATGGGCGCATATAAATGGGACAGACTGGGAATCCCGTATACACTGAAGGATGTAAAAAGCCCGTCTGTGCAACAGGTTAGAGAAGCTGAAAGAATTCTTTGCAGAAAGGGAAAGGCGGAAGAACAATGAGAGAAGAGTGGAGAGGCTTCAAGGGAAATAAATGGACAGATGACATTGATGTAAGAGATTTTATCCAGAAAAATTACACGCCGTATGACGGTGATGAGAGCTTTCTGGAAGGCCCGACCGAGGCAACGGATATTCTCTGGGGAAAGGTACAGGAGCTTCAGAAGGAAGAGAGAGCCAAGGGTGGTGTTCTGGACTGCGAGACAGAGGTGGTTTCAGGTCTGACTGCCTATGGACCGGGCTACATTGATGAGAAGACAAAGGACCTGGAACAGATCGTTGGTCTTCAGACAGATAAACCGCTGAAGAGAGCTTTTATGCCATATGGTGGTATCAAGATGGCGGAAGAGGCTGCAAGAACTACGGATATCACATTAATGACAAGTTCCATAAGATATTTTCAGAATACCACAAGACACACAACCAGGCTGTTTTTGACGCTTATACACCGGAAATGCGGAAGGCAAGACATTCCCATATTGTCACAGGTCTTCCGGATACCTATGGACGGGGCCGGATTGTCGGCGATTACAGAAGGGTAGCGCTGTATGGTATTGATCATCTGATCGCAAAGAAGCAGGAAGACTTTGCTAATTGCGGTGACGGAACCATGACAGATGATATCATCCGTCTGCGTGAGGAAATCAGCGAGCAGGTCCGCGCTCTGAAGGGAATGAAGGAGATGGCCGCTTCCTATGGCTATGATATTTCCGCTCCTGCAAGCAATGCGAAGGAAGCGGTACAGTGGCTGTACTTTGGATATCTCGCCGCAATCAAGACACAGAATGGTGCAGCTATGTCGGTTGGCCGTATCTCTACATTCCTTGACATCTATATCGAGCGGGACCTGAAAGAGGGTACGCTGACAGAGAAAGAGGCACAGGAGCTGATCGATCATCTGACCATGAAATTCCGTATGGTCAAGTTCGCCCGTATCCCGAGCTATAACGAGCTGTTTTCCGGTGATCCGGTGTGGGCAACACTTGAGGTTGCAGGTATCGGAATGGATGGAAGATCCATGGTCACAAAAAATGACTATCGTTTCCTGCACACGCTTGAGAACATGGGACCATCACCGGAGCCGAACCTGACTGTACTTTACAGCTCCAAGCTTCCGGAGAATTTCAAGAAATACGCTGCGGCCATTTCCATCAGGACATCCTCAATCCAGTACGAGAACGATGATGTGATGAAGCCGGTATGGGGTGATGATTACAGCATCTGCTGCTGTGTCAGCGCAACACAGACCGGAAAGGAAATGCAGTTTTTCGGTGCAAGAGCCAACCTTGCAAAGTGCCTGCTTTATGCGATCAATGGTGGCAAGGATGAGAAGTTCAAGGACAAGCAGGGCAACCCGATGCAGGTCGGACCGGAGTATGCGCCGATTACTGCTGAGTACCTTGATTATGATGAGGTCGTTCACAAGTTTGACAACATGATGGACTGGCTTGCAGGTTTGTATGTGAATATCCTGAATCTGATTCAGTACATGCATGACAAGTATTACTATGAGTCTGCAGAGATGGCTTTGATTGATACGGATGTCCGCAGGACCTTTGCAACCGGAATTGCAGGATTCTCTCATGTAGTAGATTCTCTGAGCGCAATTCGTTATGCAAAAGTGCGCACCGTCCGTGATGCATCCGGTCTCGTAACAGATTATGAGATTGAGGGAGACTTCCCGCGCTATGGTAATGATGATGACAGGGCAGATGAAATTGCAGTCCAGCTGCTGAAGACCTTTATGAAGAAGATTCGCAAACATCATACATACAGAAATTCCGAGCCTACCACTTCCATTCTTACAATTACCTCAAATGTGGTATATGGAAAGGCAACCGGAGCACTTCCTGATGGAAGAAAAGCATACGCACCGTTTGCACCGGGTGCAAATCCTGCCTATGGGGCCGAGCAGAACGGACTCCTTGCATCACTGAACTCTGTCGCAAAGCTTCCATATGAATATGCGCTGGATGGAATTTCAAATACCCAGACCATCAATCCGAATGCCCTTGGACATGATGAGGCCGGAAGAAAGGACAATCTGGTACATGTCCTTGATGGATACTTCGATCAGGGTGCACATCATCTGAATGTCAATGTCTTTGGACTGGAAAAGCTGAAGGATGCAATGGAACATCCGGAAAAACCGGAATATGCAAACTTCACGATCCGTGTGAGCGGATATGCGGTCAAGTTCATTGATCTGACAAAGGAACAGCAGATGGATGTCATCTCCAGATGCGTCCACGAAAGAATGTAAGTGCATAAGCTCTTCGAAAACACGGGCAGGCCCGACGCACGCGAAGCGCGCGAGAGGACCTGTGCGGGCTTTCGAAGGCAACAGGTATGAGGATGGAGCGCGAAGCGCGGAATCCGAATAGCTGTAGGATTGCGGGAGCTGCGAAGCAGCGGAGCAATCCGTAGCTTATGCACATGCGGAAAGAAGTGAAAGCCCATGCAGGCTCGACCCACGCAAAGCGTGAGGAAGAGTCTGTATGGGTTTTTAAAGTTTACCAAAGACTAATGCTTGTGAAATTGAAATTGTCTTGAAATTTGAACATTTGCAGACATGCTAGAAGTACTTGGTGATGAGATTTTGCGTTGTTCAGAAAAAGTCAACTGTCTGAGCTGCAGAATGCAGCGAGTTTTGACTTTTTCTGAACGTCTTTAGCAAAATTGAAG
>JAJGAH010000178.1 GCA_020844525.1 Eubacterium sp. | reverse complement strand
GCCGCGCAGCCCGCAAGGCTGACCATCAGTGCCTCCAGCAGGAACTGCAGCAGGATACTGCCCTCGCTCGCTCCGATCGCCTTTCGTATTCCGATTTCCCGGGTCCGCTCCGTGACGGAGACAAGCATGATGTTCATTATTCCGATGCCTCCCACGAGGAGGGAAATCGCCGCAATGCCGCCCAGCATCAGTGACATTGTATTGCTCACAGATGTCTGTGCTTCGAGAATTTCGCTCTGGGTCGTCAGAGAAAAAGCATCTTCATCATTATCAAATCTCTTCAGCAGAATCTGCTGTACTGCCATTTCCGCTGCACTGATAGAATTCTCATCAGAAGCCGAGACATAAAACTGGTCAATATCCAGCACATTGTCAGCAATCCGGCTCATGGTTGAAAAGGGAATAAAGGCCTCCAGTGTCACAGAAGAACTTTCATTTGAATCCGTGCTGTCATTGCTGTCTGAACTGCCATCACTATCCGAGCTTCCATCACTGCTGTTGATACTCATCTCGCTTCCCGGCGTTGTACTGTCCTTGGAGAGAACGCCGACCACCTCAAAGGGAAGGCCGTCAATCTCGAGAATTTCCCCCACCGCGTCCGCATGCCCGAACAGCTCCACCGCAGTAGTATAGCTTAGTACCAGCACATAGGAGTGATTGTCAATGTCTGTCTGCTTCAAGGCACGTCCATAGGCAATTTCATCGCCCATAATCGAAAAATATCCCCCGGTCGTTCCATACATCTGAATCGTGCCACTGGAATAGCTGCTCTTCGCGGTGCCACTGGTCTGTGCAATCGGCGCCATATTCTTAATGGCGGATGAATCCTGGAACAGGGAGGAAAATTCCCCTATACGGATGGGATTGTCTTTATCATCGGAGATCTGTACGCTGATGTAATCCGTCCCCATTGAAGCAATTTCCGCGGAAACCGAGGTAGACGCACCGTCACCGATGGCAACCAGCACGATCAACGCAGTGACACCGATCAGGATGCCGAGCATTGTCAGGAAGGTTCGTAGTTTATTTGCACGGATGGCATTCCACGCCATTTTTATCGTCTGCATTTATTTTTTTCCGCCTCTCTTCTTTCTGCTGCCTGCATACTTCTTCTAAAAAGTCTGCCCTTTCATCCATATGTCATCCAGCCTTAAGGAATTGATGAATCTGCGAACAGACAGTTCACAGCCTTATTTATAAGATTTCTGTATATTTTTACACTGAAAGCCGGCCATCCTGGATGCGCACCTTCCGCTGTGCTTCCTCTGCAATCTTGTCGTTATGTGTGATCAGGACAATCGTGTTGCCTTCACTGTGCAGTTTATGGAACAGCTCCATGATCTCATCTCCCGTTGCGGTATCAAGATTTCCGGAGGGTTCATCCGCAAGAAAAAGGGACGGGTGTGTGACAAGGGCCCGTGCAATCGCCACACGCTGCTGCTGTCCTCCTGACATTTCGGACGGGTGATGCTTCCGCCGGTGCGACAGGCCGACCTGCTCCAGCGCCTCCTCCACGCGCTCCCGCCGCTCCCCGGCAGGAACATGCTGATAAATCAGCGGAAGCTCTACATTTTCTTCAGCTGTCAGCCTCGGAAGCAGGTTGAAGTTCTGAAAAATAAAACCGATTTTCCGGTTGCGAATTCTGGCCAGCTGTCGCTCTGAATAGGTCTCTATCGGCTGGTCATCCAGTATATAACTCCCCTCATCTGCCGTATCCAGGCAGCCGATGATATTCATCATGGTGGATTTTCCGCTGCCAGATGGTCCGATGATGCTGACAAACTCTCCGTCTTCGATCGACAGGGAGACATCATCCAGGGCCATGACTTTTTCCTCACCCATATGATAAATTTTTGATACGTGGTCCAGTCTGATCATGTTTTTTCTCCTGATACTTCCGTAGACGCTGTATTTTTAAAAATGATGAGAGCTCTCTTTCGTTCAAAAGTTTTTAATAATAAGGAAAGATCACTTTCGTTCAAAAGTATTCTAATTTAGGATTAGTTTCCGGATGGACCGCCACCCGATGGCGCATTCCCGGAATCATTGCCGCCTGAAGGTGCGTTTCCGCCACCTGATGGCATACCGCCGCCATCACCGGATGGCATGCCGCCACCATCACCAGAAGGTGTTCCGCCGCCCATCGAATCGCCGGATCCGGAGCCGGAGGAGGATACATTTCCGGTCTTCTCATAGTATACGGTATCGCCATCGGACAGGCCGCTTGTGATCTCTACCGTATCGCCATCTGAAAGGCCGGTTTCCACCTCTGTCTCACCGGAAAGATTTCCATCAGAATCAACGCTGGTATAAACGTAGGTTTCGCTTCCCTTCTCCTGAAGCGCATTGACCGGAATAGTCACGACATTCTCGCTGGAATCCACAACGATGGTAGCAGAAGCGCTCATACCCGCCTTCATGCCATCTTCCTTCGAAATGGAGATCTGCACCGTGTACTTGGCGCTTCCATTTCCGGATGAGCTTGCTGTATTGCTCACAGACTGGACCGTTCCGGTAAAGGTTTTTCCATCGATCGCATCGACAGTTACCTGCGCCTCCTGCCCTGTGCTCACTTCGTTGATATCCAGTTCGTCTACACTGACAGACATGGTCATCGTGGACTCATCCACCATGGTGAATGCATTTTCTTCATAATCAGATGAGCTGCTGGATGTCGTGGAGGAAGAATCTGACGTTGTACCGGATGAGGAACTGGAGGTATCTGTCGAGCTTCCCGAAGACGTACCGCCCGCAGAATCTGAGCTGCCGCCGGATCCTGATGAAGTACCTGCAGTATCACCTGATGCAGATGAGGAGCCACTGCCGGACACGGATACACTATCCAGGCCTGAAGCAGAACCGCTGCCAGATGCAGAACCACTTCCGGACGAAGAACCGCTGCCAGACGCAGAACCACTGCCCGAAGCAGAACCACTGTTACCGGAGGATAATCCGCTACTGGCATTCCCGGAGGATGATCCGCTGCCCGAGGTGCCATTACTGCCGGAAGAGGATGCGTTGCCGCTTCCAGAGGAAGTATTGTTCCCGGATGCATTGCTTTCGGAGGAAGACGAACTGCTGCCGGAGGAGCTGTTCTTTTCTGTCGCAGGGTAGTTAACCGTAATGATGCAGGAAGACCCCTTGACCACATACTGGTAGGTCACACCTTCCGGTACGTTTGTAAACGAAACATCTGCGAAGGAGGCGTCATTCTTTGCTGTAAGCTTAATGCTGGCACTATAGGCAGTTCCTGCGGAAAATTCTGTGATTTCCTTGTTGTTGCTGTCATCGCCATCCTGCAGATCAGCCGTTGTCGTCCATACAACCTCTGAGGTATAGGAATCGCTCTTCGCAAGCTTGGTGTCTGCGGAAGCCCCGGCAGAAGGCGCCGTGAGAGAGCTCCCAATATCAAAGCTGAGGCTGATACTGCTGTCTGAGCCGGAGGATTCCGATGAGGATGATGCAGTACTTTCTGAAGTTGACGTATGTACTGATGACAGACTCGCCAGCACCGCAGTGGAAGAAGTGTCCGTCAAGGATGCCGATGTGCCGGTTGCTGTTGCACCAGTCGCTGTTGTTCCACCCGATGCGGACCCGGTTGAGGAGGTGCCTGATGAAGAGGTTCCGGTTGAAGAAGATCCTGTTGAGGATGTGGAAATATAGACGTTGCCGATGGTGCCATCCTCATCCGCGGTAATCGTATCTGTTGCGGAAATTTTTGTCAGCTTCTGCAGAACCTCAGTCAGCTCCTGGCGCTCGGCTATTTTTTCTGCATACTCTGTGGAACCTGTACCGACTGTCACCGTGAACAGAGTCGTCCCAACCGAAACCGTACTGCCCACAGAGACAGACATCGTGCCAATCGTTCCGTCTGCCGCCGTCACATCAATGGTATTGCTGGTGTCACCGCCCACCGCAATGGTAAGAACCGCACCGGAGCTTTCCATGATGTCGGATACGGAATCACCGGCTGCACCGTTGACCGCGGTTACGGTTCCTGCAACGCTGGAGGTGACCGTCGATGTCTCACCCGTGGAAAGCGTGACAAGCTCGTCATCCAGGGTATCGATCGCTGACTGCACCTTCTGCATGGCGGTCAGCACAGACGAATGGCTAACCTTTGCCAGCGTGTCCCCTGCCTTCACACTGTCACCGCTCGAGACCAGTACCTCTTCATAGGTAAGACCCGAAGGCACTGTAATCGAAGAACCCGTGCTGCTCTGCAGTGTGCCACTGCCTGTGATCGTATTCTCCACCGTGCCCGTCTGTGCCGTCGCGGTCTGCGCCTCAGAAGAATCATCCCCGCGCACACTCTGCCGCTTACCATTCACATAGAAAAGCGTGCCGCCAAGTGCCGCTGCCGTGATCACGCTGATTCCGGTGATCAGACGCTTTTTCCGCTTGTGGTCCATCGGGGATATACGCTTTTTCACAGAAGAATCTCCGAAATCATTCGTATTTTTCTTTTTCCAGAAGCTTTTCATAAAAAAATCCTTTCCGTTTCCTGCCCGCCGGAAAACGCCGGCAAAACACATCCGTCTGCCATGATGCTATGGAACTGAACTGTTATTATCGGACTGCCATGATGCTATGGAATTGAGCTGTTATTATTGAACTGTCATTATCCTAGCGGGCAAACCTAAATCAACTTTAAATAAGAAAGGCTATATCTGTGAAAAGTCTGTGATTCTGTGGGCATAAAAATACCCCATAAGCGTAAGGCTTATGGGGCATGGTAACCGTCCTGAGGTCAAGTCATCACGTATGGCAGGGGCTGTTAACGCGTATATACCAATATTCTGCCTACCCGTTTATTGATTCCCAAAATCCATACCAGAAAGGAACTTAATCCAAATGCAATTGCAAATAGTATGCCTGTCTTTATCAGGTGTGAATTTATTGTAATGATATTATTAAATAATCCTATAAATAAATTATGTGCCAGATAAATTCCAAATGACGCTTCGCTTATCCACTTGAAACATCTGCTTCCGCGCACTCTTCTCATTGGCAGGAAGAACTGGAACACTGAAAATGAAAGCAGAACCAGAATAATGTTATCGTACCAGACAAAACCGCCATCGTATCCATGTCTGCGTCCAATAGTCAAAATAACATACTGATAAGCCACTAAAAGAAGAAATGAAAGTACGCTGATCACTAACCATCCAGAACGTTTTATTTTTGACGGATTTGTCTTCGAAAAATATCCCATTATTACCAGGATTCCGTAAATTCCGCCAGAAAAGGAAAGATTTAAATAAGCATTTGTATTAATATCCGGATTATTCCCGGTAAATGCGCAATGCACAATGATAGCTGATGGAAGCAGAAAGAGATATATTAAACAAGCTGCTGCGGGAATCCGCAGGTCTTTCAATCTGATATGTTTTAGAGCCATCGCAACAAACGGTAAAAAGATGTAAATTCCTATAATATTTGGAATACACCAAAATTGTACCCCCTCATAATGCTGAAGGAAGAACAGCTCATATAATAATGCCTTTACAGAAAATGAATGTGCACCTGATAAAACTCCATACACATAATAAATGATACCCCACAATGAACATGTTATGACAAGCGGATATAGATGCCGCTTATAGAATTGCGATACCCCCCGGTATGCTATAGTCGCGATCCAGCAGCAGAAAACCTGTCAAAAAAAAGAAAATCGGCACACCAATCCTGCCAATCGTGTATAAACATAGTCCTGCAATTCTGCCCA
>JAJGAH010000177.1 GCA_020844525.1 Eubacterium sp. | reverse complement strand
AATACAGCGTGAAGCCTCAGCTGAAGACCGTGGGTCCGAAGTATGGCAAACTGGTCGGTGGAATCCGTAAGGCGCTCTCTGAACTGGACGGTGCGCAGGCGGTTGCCGAGCTGAATGCGAACGGTTCACTTGCGGTTTCTGTGGGTGGACAGACCCTGCATCTCACCAGAGATGAGCTTCTGATCGATATTGCACAGACCGAAGGCTTCGTGGCACAGGCGGACCAGGGCATTACCGTTATGCTTGACACTGCGCTGACACCGGAGCTGATCGAGGAGGGCTTTGTGGCCGAACTGATCAGCAAGATTCAGACCATGCGCAAGGAAGCCGGATTTGAGGTCATGGACCGGATCAGGGTCTATGCGAAGGGGAACTCTCGCATTGCAGATATTCTGACGAAAAATAAAGACAAGATCTCCGGAGTTGTTCTGGCCGATGATATCGTGATCGGTGAGACTGCCGGCTATACGAAGGATTGGAAGATCAATTCTGAGGAAGTCACTCTGGGTGTCGAGAAACAGTAAGGACATTTCCGGGGCTGTTGCATTAGCTGTATCCATAGTAAGGGGTTAATGCGACAGCCTCTGTAGCCATTTGGGATATTCTCTCGTTCATGGAAAGGGGAAACGAATGCTAAATCCGATTTTCAGAAAAGAAAATTTCAAGAAGGAAGTAAAAGAGGAAGTCCGGAGACTTTTCCGTACGACACTGGAAGAGGCAACCAACCATCAGATTTACCAGGCAGTATGCTATGTGGTCAAGGATGTCATCATTGACAACTGGATGGCAACCCAGCAGACGATCAAGGATGATGATCCGAAGATCGTATATTATATGTCCATGGAGTTCCTCACCGGCAGGTACCTCGGCAACAACCTTCTGGCGCTCTCTGCCTATGGTCAGGTAAAGAAGGCCCTTGAGGAGCTGGGAATTGATCTTGACGCGATAGAAGATGAGGAGAGAGATCCGGCACTTGGAAACGGCGGTCTTGGAAGACTGGCGGCCTGCTTCATGGATTCTCTCGCGACTCTTGGCTATACCGCATACGGATGCGGCATTCGATATCACTATGGCATGTTCCGTCAGGAGATCAAGGATGGCTATCAGGTGGAAAAACCGGATAACTGGCTCAAGGATGGTGGTTACCCCTTTGAGTTGAAGCGCCCGGAATATGCGAAGGAAATCAAGTTCGGCGGCTATGTTGCGGTAGACCACGATGATAAGACAGGAAGGAATTTCTATCATCAGGAGGGATATCAGTCTGTCCGTGCCGTTCCCTACGATCTTCCGATTGTTGGCTACAACAACAACGTGGTCAATACGCTGCGGATCTGGGACGCCGAGGCAATCAATGATTTTTCCCTTGATTCCTTCGACAAGGGAGACTACTACAAGGCTGTGGAGCAGGAGAACCTCGCTCATACACTGACAGAGGTACTTTATCCGAACGACAACCATATGGCGGGAAAGGAGCTGCGTCTGAAACAGCAGTATTTCTTTGTGTCCGCAAGTGTGCAGACAGCAGTAAAGAAATTCCTCAAGGGACACTCTGATATTCATGATCTGCCGAAGAAGGCCTGCTTCCATATGAATGATACGCATCCAACGCTGACGGTGCCGGAGCTGATGCGGATTCTTCTGGATGAACAGCATCTGGAGTGGGACGATGCCTGGGAGATTGTCACGAAGTCCTGTGCCTACACCAACCACACCATCATGGCAGAGGCACTGGAAAAATGGCCCATTGAGCTTTTCTCCCGTCTGCTTCCGCGTATTTATCAGATTGTAGAGGAAATCAACAGACGCTTCTGCGAGACGGTCAAGACAAAGTACCCGCAGAACAGCGATGCAAAGATCCGCAGCATGGCCATCATCTATGACGGACAGGTGCGGATGGCAAATCTGGCCATTGTTGGCGGATTCTCAGTCAACGGCGTGGCAAAGCTGCACACAGAGATTCTCGAAAAGCGCGAGCTGAAGGATTTCTATGAGATGTACCCATGGAAGTTCTCCAACAAGACAAACGGTATCACACAGCGCCGTTTCCTGCTTCATGGAAATCCGCTTCTCGCAGACTGGGTAACCGATCATGTGGGAAAGGAGTGGGTAACCGACCTTTCCACCATCAGAAAGCTTGCGGTTTATGCGGATGATGAAAAAGCACAGGCCGAGTTTATGAATATCAAGTACCAGAACAAGCTCCGCCTGGCAAAATACATTCAGGAGCACAATGGCATTGAGGTGGATCCGCTGTCGATCTTTGATGTGCAGGTAAAGCGTCTGCATGAGTACAAGCGTCAGCTGCTGAACATTCTGCATGTGATGTACCTGTACAATAAGATCAAGGAGCATCCGGAGCTTCCGTTCTATCCGAGAACATTCATCTTTGGAGCGAAGGCCAGCGCAGGCTATGAGCGGGCAAAGATGATCATCAAGCTGATCAATAATGTCGCAAATGTCATCAACAATGATGAAAGCATCAAGAATAAGATTAAGGTTGTCTTCATTGAGGATTACCGGGTAAGCAACGCGGAGATTATTTTCTCGGCGGCAGATGTTTCCGAACAGATTTCCACCGCCAGCAAGGAGGCGTCAGGAACCGGCAACATGAAGTTTATGCTGAACGGCGCACTGACTCTCGGAACCATGGATGGCGCCAACGTAGAGATTGTGGAAGAGGTCGGGGAGGAAAATGCATTTATCTTCGGTCTGTCCGCAGAGCAGGTTATTGAGTATGAGAAAAACGGCGGCTATGACCCGATGCAGTACTTTAATAATGACGCAGACATCCGACAGGTACTGATGCAGCTGATCAACGGCATGTATTCCAACGGAGATATGGAGATGTTCCGTGATCTCTACAATTCACTTCTGTATCCGCAGAACGGAAACCGCGCGGACGTCTACTTCATTCTTGCTGATTTCAAGTCCTATGCTGCTGCACAGGAGCGGGTGGAGGCCAAGTACCGCAAGACAGAGGAATGGGCAAAGAGCGCTATTCTGAATGTTGCTCACTCCGGCAAGTTCAGCTCTGACCGTACGATCCAGGAATACGTAGACGATATCTGGAAACTGGACAAGATTACAGTGAAGGACCGTACCGTAAAGGCGGAGTTATAATAGATGTGAAATGATCGCCGTTAGTCAAAGAGTTATTTGACCGGTATACCAAAAGGCAATGCCGGCAGTTAGATATCCATTCGGAATAGAACGGGTGCCGTCAGGTGTTTGCTCAGAATGATGCCGCTGCCGGTGTGCCGGACGTTGTGTCAGGAGCCGGATCATATAGGGAACACGGACAGATCCTGACAGATAAGGGAGTATAGATTGTAATATGGGAGGCGGTAAACCTTGGATAGAGAGGAATATCATCAGAAATTAGATGAACTGACGTCATATGTCAGGGAGAAAGACTATGACAATGCCCTGAATATCGTTGACTCGATCGACTGGCGCAGGGTAAAAAGCATCAATACCCTGAATATGGTGGCAGATGTCTATGAAGTGAATAAGGACTATGAAAGCGCCAAGGATATCCTGATCCTGGCCTATAATCGTGCGTCCATCGGGCGGAATATTCTGTATCGTCTCGTGGAGGTATGCATAAAGCTGAATCAGATCGATGAGGCCGAGAAATATTTCAAGGAATTTTCTAAGGTGGCCAGGAACGACAATTCGCGCTGCATTTTGCAGTACAAGTTGTACAAGGCGAAGGGCGCTCCCCTGGAAGCACAGATTGATGTGCTGGAGGAATACAAGGAGAGGGAGTATACAGAGCGCTGGTCCTATGAGCTTGCCTTGCTTTATGCAAAGGCAGGAGATGCAAAAAAATGTGTGGAGACCTGTGATGATCTGATTCTCTGGTTCAGTGAGGGAAGGTATGTCCTGAAGGCAATGGAGCTCAAGAAAAAGTATAAACCGTTGTCTCCTTCCCAGGAACAGAGCTATAACCGCATGAAGGCAGCGGAAAACCGCCGGAAGGCAGATCAGAAGGCAAAGTCCGGTTCAGAGGACATCGAGAACACGGAATCCGATGCATCTGCCAGAGCCGGACTCTTCACGGAGGAGAACAGACGGCCGTCCAATGCCCAGGCAGTGTACGTAAGGCCGGTAAAGCAGGCGAAGGAGCAAAGCGGAGTGCAGGCGGAAAAGCGTAGCAGTGTGCAGACAGATGAAACTGCAGAAGTACCCGCTGACCTGAAAACCGTATATCAGACAAATGGTAAGGCAAAGTCTGCAAATGCGCAGACTGGTGCTTTGGGGCAGGATGCACGGCAGACTGAACCTTCTGAGGATTCAGGATCCTCACTGGCAGCCAATACGAAGAGTGCACGACCGTCCAATAACAAGGTCTCTGCTGATGCAGAGAGATTAAGTCCGGCTGCGGCAGCGGCAGCGAAGGCGCGGAAAGACGGAACAGCCAAAAAGATGAATACGGCAGACTTCAATCTGGATGCCTTCCTTGCTGAGACAGCCGGGGCATTCTCCACCGAGGTTCATGAGGAGCAGGCAGAAAAGCAGAAGTCAGTTCCGGAAAAAAACGCAGGAGTCCAGAAAACAGCGGCGGAGCTGCATGCACCGAAGCCTGCTCCGGAAGAAGTAGAGGAAGAAGTGATCGATGAGGATGCGGCAGAGGAAGATGTCGCAGAGACAGAGGTCGCTGTGGAAAGCCCGGGCGGCGATGAGCTGGAGACAGAGGTGGCAGAAGAGACACCCGAAAGTGCATCAGCAGAGTCTGAGGCTGCAGAGGAGGAGACAGAATCTGCCACAGAGCCTGAGGCTGCAGAAGAAGCGGAAGAGATCGTCGAGGAAGTTCCGGATGATACAACTGCAGAATCTGACGTTGTGGAGGAAGAGGTGAAATCCGCCACAGAACCTGAGACTGCAGAAGAAGTGGAAGAGATTGTCGAGGAAGTACCGGAAAGTGCAGGCGCAGAGCCAGAAGTAGTAGAAGAAACACCAGAAAGTGCAGACGCAGAGCCAGAAGTAGTAGAAGAAACACAGGAAAGTGCAGACGCAGAGCCAGAGGTAGTCGAGGAAGCTGCAGACATTGCGACTGGGGCTGCCGGTCAGGCATCACGGGAGACAAATTCCGGAATTAAGCTCAGGGATCTCCAGGAAGAGGACCTCTCTACAGAGGTAACACCGCAGGCGCAGAAGGCAGAAGAGGAAACAAATGCAGCCATCCATGCGGATGACGGGAACGAATCCGACAGTGAGCCGCAGTCTGCTGTGCCGGAGAACACAGAACAGCCCATAGAGCAGCCCACAGAACAGCCAAAGAAGCGGGAAATTCATTATATTGAAGAGCTGGAGGTGCCGGATCCGAAGCCGACAGAGGCGGAGCGGAACTCCCATACTCATACGATTCCCCTTGATACCATCGGTGCCAATACCATTCCGATCTCTATCGACAAGATTTTAAGTGAAGAGACGCCGGAGGAACGCCGTATCCGTATCATGAACCGTGCGAAGCCGACGCGGATGAATGAGGAGCAGCGTAAGATCTTTACGTATTTTGCCCGGATTCCAGGTATGGATGCCCAGATTCTGGAGGCCATCAGCTGTGTATACGAGCATGCGGGTGAGAAAACCTCGCTGCACGGCAACATTGCAGTCATGGGCGCACGTGGTACTGGAAAAACCCGTCTGACCCGTGGTCTTGTGGTTGCTATGTGCAAGGACCTCGGCATCGAGGCCGCGAAGGTTGCCAGAGTAAAGGGTGCGGATCTGAATGCAAAGGATCCGGCAAAGGTTGTCGCCAGGATGGCAGGTGGATTTTTTGTCATAGAAGA
>JAJGAH010000176.1 GCA_020844525.1 Eubacterium sp. | reverse complement strand
AGACCGCCCATGCCTCCGGTAATGCTGCCCATCTGCTCCGCCTGTGCAGCATCCACCTGCCGCAGTGCTTCATTTGTGGCAGCAACAATCAGGTCCTCCAGCATCTCTACATCATCCGGGTCTGCTGCCTCCGGGCTGATCTTTACCTTCGTGACCTCCTTCTTGCCGGTCACAGTTACCGAAACGGCACCGCCGCCAGCTGAAGCTGTGAATTCCCGGCTCTCCATCTCCTTTGCCTGCTCTTCCAGCTTGCGCTGCATACGCTGTGCCTGCTTCATCAGATTATTCATGTTGCCGGGCATTCCGCCCTGAAATCCACCTCTTTTACTCATTACTGTCTGCCTCCTTAAAAATCATCCGGTTCTTCGGTATCATCGTCGTCATCTTCTTCTATCGGAACGCCCTGAATTTCTTCCTTTAACAGATCATGCACCGGAATGTCAGTCAGGACCTTTTCACCTCCGGCATCGGGTGCAATTGCCTCAATCTCAACATCCTTTCCGGTCTGCTTCCGTATCACTGCCTTCAGCTCTTCCCTGTGTGACGGATCATTCACCTGCTCTCGGCTGATCTCATCCTCCATGGAAAGATACAGTATGTTACTGCCGCTCGCGCTGTCATACTTTGGAACAGCACGGTCCAGATACGCGTGCAGCGGTTCATCCGTCATTCCGGTGATCTTCTTCCACTGTGCACGGATGTTCTTCAGATCTTCCGGAGCAGCCTTTACCGGCACGGCGCTTTCTTCTCTGACACGGCCTGTCTCCCGGCTGTCCTCTCGGGGCTTCCCTGATACGGCATCAACGGAAGATGCACGGACAAAGGTACCCTCCTCCAGTTTTTTCTCCAGCTGCCGGATCCGGTCCAGCACGCCACTCATATCTGTATCCATCTGCGGCCTGCACAGGCGGATCAGCGCGGTTTCTGCAAGAATCTGCTTCTGCGTGGCAAAGCGGATCTGCCCACTCAGGTCTGACAATATACGAATGTAACGCATCAGACCATTGCTGTCAATCATTGTGCTTTCTTCCTTCAGCTGCTTCAGATTCTCAGAAGAGACATCCAGCACGTCCTCCAGATCATCGGAATTCTGAACCAGCATCAGGTTTCGCAGATACCATATGAAATCCGTCACAAGCTGTCCGATCTCCTTGCCACTCTGCACCATTTCATTCAGAATATGGATGGCACCGGATGCATCACCGTCGATGACGCGCCGCAGGAGACGGCTGAACACATCTGTATCAACCGTACCAAGCACATCCAATACCTTTTCATATGTCAGCTTTTCTCCCAGATAAAAGGCAATACACTGGTCCAGAAGACTCAGGGCATCACGCAGAGAGCCATCTGCAGCCTTTGCGATATAGCGGACCGCCTTCTCCTCCGCTTCGACCCCCTCACGGTCCAGAAGCTCCTGCAGCCTCGCCGCAATGGTATCAATTGTGATCCTGTGAAAATTGTAGCGCTGGCATCTGGAGAGAATAGTGACCGGAATTTTATTGACCTCTGTCGTTGCCAGAATAAAGATGACATATTCCGGCGGCTCCTCCAGCGTCTTCAGCAGAGCATTAAACGCACCCGTGGAAAGCATGTGCACCTCATCGATAATGTAGACCTTATACTTCCCCTGTGTAGGCCGGTACTGCACCTCCTCCCGGATCTCACGGATATTATCTACACCGTTATTGGATGCCGCGTCGATTTCAATCACATTATTGGACGTGCCTTTCAGAATATCCCTGCAGACCGCACATGTATTGCAGGGGCTTCCATCCTCCAGCGGTGATTCACAATTCACTGCCCTTGCAAGGATCTTGGCCACTGTCGTCTTTCCTGTGCCCCGGGTGCCGCAGAACAGATAGGCATGTCCGATCCTGCCCGCCTTCAGCTGATTTTTCAGCGTTGTTACAATATGGTCCTGTCCCTTGACCTCCGCAAAGGTTGTGGGGCGAAATTTCCGATACAGAGCGGTATAGCTCATACCCTGTTGCTCCTTCAAAAAAAATTGCCGTATTTTTTCCGGCACAAAAGATAAATTGCTCCCGTCAGCGCGGCGTTCATGCAGCCGCCAACGGGAGCACCTTCTGCTTACTCTGTTTCATGGGCTCTTACATCATGTGATATTGAGATCTAAAGATGGATGCTCATGAAATTGTCTTGAAAACATACCTTCTGATCCGTATATCATTAGTCACCAAAGGAAATTCCGATGCGCTTTGCATCTGCGATTTCCTGACATGCCGGATCCACTGTCTTAAGCTTTCCTGCAACATCCTCAAGCGGCACCTTCCGGATCTTCCCGTTCACCAGTGCGACCATGTTGCCGTACTGTCCATCCATAATCAGCTTTGCCGCTTCAGATCCAATCCTTGTAGACAGAATACGATCATAAGCGCAGGGGCTTCCTCCCCTCTGCATATGGCCCGGAACTGTCACGCGGATTTCCATGCCGGTTTCCTTGTAGATATCATCTGCGATCTTGTAGGAAATAGACGGGAACTGCTGCGCAATTTCAGCCATTTTTTTCTTCATGTCCTTCTTCGGGAGTGCCGCAATGTCCTTCGGGATTGCACCCTCTGCCACTGCCAGAATCGTAAAGCCGCTGCCGCGCTTCTTGCGGTTGTTGATCGCCTCAATCACCTTATTGATA
Source organism: Eubacterium sp. (assembly GCA_020844525.1). Taxonomy (GTDB): domain Bacteria; phylum Bacillota; class Clostridia; order Lachnospirales; family Lachnospiraceae; genus Bilifractor. The sequence goes on along the minus strand of JAJGAH010000176.1, from coordinate 3,208 downwards.
TCATAGGGAATCTCAGGGATCAGGATGACATCGGCTCCACTTGCAATTCCCGAATACAGCGTGAGCCATCCCACCTTATGTCCCATGACCTCTACGATAAACACTCGGTTGTGTGATGAGGCTGTGGTATGGATACAGTCGATCGCATTTGAGGCAATGTCAACTGCGCTGTAAAAACCAAAGGTCATGTCCGTTCCATAGATATCATTGTCAATGGTCTTGGGAAGATGAATGATATTCAGTCCCTCTTCACGGAGAAGATTTGCCGTTTTCTGCGTGCCGTTTCCTCCGAGAATCACAAGACAGTCCAGACGAAGCTTATAATAATTCTGCTTCATTGCCTCTACCTTGTCCAGACCATTTTCATCCGGCTCCCGCATCAGCTTGAAGGGCTGACGTGACGTTCCGAGGATTGTGCCGCCGCGGGTAAGAATGCCTGAAAAATCCTTCGCTGTCAGCATCCTGTAATCGCCGTAAATAAGGCCCTTATACCCGTTCATGAAGCCGTAGACCTCGAGCTCGTCCACGTTGTTTGCGAGGCCCTTTACCACGCCGCGCATTGTCGCGTTCAGTGCCTGGCAATCGCCGCCGCTCGTCAACATACCAATTCTCAACATAGTCTCATCCTTTCCTGGGACAGCAGGACATTGTTCCTGCCTCACCAATTCGCAGCTTTTATTATATGATAAATCAAAGTCTGGCACAAGAAAAAAGCTCTGGTTGACTTTTAAAAATAAAGACGGTATACTTCATCATATCCGCGCAGCCGGGGAAGCAGCGGCTCCCTGTACCTGCAATCCGCTATAGCAGGGGTGATGCTGAACAGAGGTTTTAGTTCTTTCATGGCAGCCTTCTGTAAGTGGCGTTGACGTCTGGGTCTTGCGCAACGGAAATCTGTGAACCGTGTCAGGGCAGGAATGCAGCAGCACTAAGCAGAACCTTTCGTGTGACGTGAGGCTGCCTGGGCCGAGCTAACTGCAGAAGTAACGCATGCGGGGACGAATCGACGGGATGCGCGCGGTATTATATTTTCTATTCCTCTATGCGTACTGTCTTATCATTTTTTACACACATCCCTAAGCATTTTTGTATATAATCCCGCACATTCAGCAGTGAATCCATCTTTTTCAGATACATTGCGTCAACCGCAGCCGTGTCTTTCTGCAGATCTGGTATCATAATCACCGGGGTTCCCGCAGCATATGCCGCCTTCACGCCATTGACAGAATCCTCCAGCACCAGTACCTCATCAGGCTTCATATCCAGCTTCTCACAGGAGAGATGGTAAATATACGGATCCGGTTTTGCCGCCTTAACCATATCACCGCATATGATCACGCGGAATACATTTGGCGTGTGTGTGACCCGCATATTCAGATAGGTATGTATGCTGCTCGATCCTGTTGCAAGCACCATCGGTATCTTCTCCTCGGACAGACAGGCAAGAAGCTCAAAAAGTCCCTTCTGCACAGGAATACCCTCTGTCATCTTTTTTTTGGTGACAATCGCTTTGTATCTTTTTTCGAATTCAGTATAAGGAAAGCTTTTGCCAAACCGCTCCTCAAAGTACTGCACCCGGAGTGCCCGGTTCATCCCCATCGTATGATAGAGCTCATCACCAAGAGGAAAACCGATGATATCTGGCCCCACAATGTTCCAGGCGTCCTGAATCATCTGTTCAGTCTTGTACATCAGCCCGTCCATATCAAAAATCACCACATGCGGCCAGGACCGTCTGCGTATCATCCCTTCTTCCATTGTCTGCCAGCTCATCGGCTTCTCTCCTCTCATCCTGGTGTCCGCCAGCCTATTGGTTCCTCTCCTCTTTTTTTGTGTCGTATAACTGCTTATCAATCGAATAACCGCAGTCACATTCCAGGTCTGTTATCAAAAATCTCAAGCGTTTTGCAGATCTGGTCTTCATAATCTCCGGAGATTTCCTCCATATGACCGGCATGCATCAGATTGGTCTCTGCCCCACAGCTTCCATCATCATTCCGGAATTCCCAGATATGATAGGAAAGACCCCGGTCCAGAAAATCTATACTGCCAACACCATCCTCCTCTGCATAGGAAAAATGATATCCCTTTTCCGTCAGAAGCCTCTGCACCTTTTCCAGTCTCATGGGCAATACCTCAGACGATGGTATCGTGCTGGAAAACCATCTGCTTTTTCAGCTGGACCGCCGTATCTGCCCCGTTCATGATCCTTACCAGCTCCAGCGCAAAATCAAAAGCCGCTCCTGGACCGTGCCCGGTGGTGACATTATCGTCGGTTACAACCGGTACATCCTGATAAGATGCACCTGTAAGCGTATTCTCCATACCAGGATATACGGTTGCCCTTCTGCTCTCCAAAAATCCCAGCTTTCCAAAGATGGACGGTGCAGCGCAGATCGCCGCGATATGTTTTCCGGAGATATATGCAGCCTGCAGAATCTGCGTAAGCTCTCTGCATGCCCCAAGATTCTTCGTTCCCTCACCACCGCCGGGAAGTACGTACAGGTCTCCGTCCTCGCACTTTACCTCCTGGAGCATCCGGTCAGCTTCAAGATATATTTTATGCGAGCCCCGGATCCATTTCCTTCCCATTGTGGAAACGGTAATGACCTCATTTCCAGCTCTTCTGAGTACATCAATGGGTGTAACTGTCTCAACCTCTTCCAGGCCATCTGCAAGAAATACATAAACCTTTGCCATCGTTGATTTCCTCCTTTTTGAATTTATAAATCCCTGGCTTTCCTGATGCAGGCAATGGTTGCATCCATCACCGCACTGCGGAATCCCTTCTCTTCCAGCACACGGACTGCCTCAATTGTTGTTCCGCCGGGAGAGCAGACCATATCCTTCAGTGCACCCGGATGCTTTCCTGTCTCCAGAACCATTTTTGCGCTTCCAAGAAGCGTCTGGGCCGCGAATGTATATGCCTGCCCTCTTGGCATGCCTTCATGGACCGCAGCGTCAGCCAGCGCCTCTATAAACAGGAAGGCATATGCGGGTGAGCTGCCGCTCACACCGGTAACCACATCGATCATGGGTTCCGGTACAACCGCATAACGTCCAAAGCTCTGAAAAATTTCTTCCACAACCGCCAGGTCATCTTCCGTGACCCTCTCATTGGGAGAAAGTGCTGTCATTCCCTCTCCGACAAGTGCCGGCGTATTCGGCATCGTACGGACGAGCTTCACTTCTTTTCCAAAGGTCTGTC
>JAJGAH010000175.1 GCA_020844525.1 Eubacterium sp. | reverse complement strand
CCAGATATCCAGAACGGATGTAATTGAAAAGGATCGAGGGAAGGTGAGAAGGATGAAACAGGATTTTTACGAGGTTCTTGGTCTTCCAAAGGGCGCGGATGAGAATGCGATCAAAAAGGCGTTTCGTCAGCTCGCGAAGCGGTATCATCCGGATATGAACCCGGGCGACAAGCAGGCAGAGAAAAAGTTTCAGGAGATCAACGAGGCATACGCTGTGCTCAGTGATCCTGAGAAGAAGAGAATATATGATAAGTGCGGTATGGCGGCCTTTGAAAATGGCATGGATCCGAAGAAGTACGAGGAAGCTTATGATGCTTATGGCGGCAGAAGCGATTTCGGCAGCGGCAGCGCAGGTGACTTCTTCAGAAATTTCACCGGAGGAAACGGCGGCAGCACGTACAGCTACCGTTCCTATGGACCCGATGGGAAGAGCTATCAGTCCTTCCATTTTAATGGGGATGACGCGGATGATATCTTCGGACAGATGTTCGGAAATATGTTCCATGGAAAGGGCGGACATACCAGTCGCAGCTACTCCTCCACCGGTGGAAGCGGCTTTGGTGGTTTCGGCGGCAGCAGCGGATTTTACGGTGGGGCAGAACAGCCGGGAGCGGATTATGATATCCACTCGGAGCTCACCATTGGTTTCATGGACGCTATCAACGGATGTACCCGCAAGGTGCAGCTGTCGTCAGGCAGCGGCCATGTAAGCACGCTGGAGATCCGGATTCCTGCTGGCATTGAGGACGGAAAATCCATACGGCTCAGAGGAAAGGGAAATCGCAAACCCGATGGCAGCAGCGGAGATCTGATCATTCAGGTCCATGTACAGGCTATGCCGGGATTTGAACGGAAGGGAAGAGATCTGTATACCACTGCCCGGATCCCGTACACCACAGCGGTATTTGGCGGCGAAGCGGAGCTGCCCGTGCTCAACGGACACGTGGTCTGCAGAATTCCGAAGGGAACACAGTCCGGCAGTAAGATGAGACTGAGAGGAAAAGGCGTTAAGGATATGAAGGGTGTCTGTGGTGATGCCTATGTCACCATTGAGATTGCCGTTCCGAAGACACTGACCAGAGAAGAGCAGGAGGCATTGAAGAAATATCAGGCAGCAGAACAGCACAGGCAGGGAAGCAGAGCTTCCCGCTGATAAAAGCTATGGTTTTTTCAGGTTTTTCACACAGCCGGATTCAGGAAGCAGGGCCGCTCCCGTTACTGTATTGAATGCAGCAGCGGGAGCGGCCTTTTTGTGCGTCTGTTTTGCAATGACATTTTTGAGATGCAACGCCCTTTTTCAGATGCATTTTTCTAAATGCAGCACCATTCTTCTTTCGGATACAAATCTAATCTTAAGATTTCTTAAGGTTTCGTGAAGCTGGATTTAAGCAGAGGAGATTATAGTGGCGCATGAAAGTGAAGGGGAGAACAAACAGAAAGATTGGAAGATAAACAGGAAAGATAAGAGGTTATTCCAATGAAAACAATACTGGAAATGCTGGAACAGACCGCAGGGCGCATTCCTGAGCGGATTGCCGTTGAGGACCAGAACACGGCCTTTACCTGGGGAGAGCTTCTGGAACAGGCGCAGAGAGCAGGCAGCTGTCTGGCAGAGTGCCAGACGGCAGGCAGTCCGGTGGTACTCATGGTTGAAAAATCCGCCAGGGCGGCAGCTCTTCTGTATGGTGTTCTCTATAGTGGCAGTTCATATGTATTTGTGGATCCGGCGCAGCCGATGGAACGTGTGAAGAAAATTCTTCACACAACAGGTGCCAGGATTGTTGTGGTAGATCGGGATGCAGGGAAACAGAAAGCAGAGAAACAGAATACAGGGACACCGGACGCAGAAAAAATGGATGCTGCGAAACCGGATGCCGGCAATATGGATGTGGCAAGAGCGGACACAGGCGCAGGGAAGGATGATTCTGTGCAGGTGCTGTATGCAGAAGAGGTCCTGAACCATGCTGTGTGCAGGCCGCTTCTTGAATCGATTCGCACGGAAGCGAAGGAGACAGACCTGCTGTATACGGTATTTACCTCCGGCTCCACAGGAGATCCGAAGGGTATTGCGGTAAGCCACCGCGCTGTTATAGATTTTATTCGCCATTTCACGGAGGAGACAGGTATTCGGCCAGATGATGTGATCGGCAACCAGGCCCCATTTGATTTTGATGTGTCGGTGAAGGATATTTTTTCATCCTGCTTCACAGGAGCAAAGCTGGTACTGATTCCAAGGACCTTCTTTGCGATGCCCGGTCAGCTGGTTGATTATCTGATTGCCAGAAAGATCACGGTTCTGATCTGGGCGGTCTCCGCACTGTGCATGATCTCACAGTTTGGCGGATTTGACTACAGGACACCGGTGAGCCTTCGGATGGTCATGTTCAGCGGAGAGGTTATGCCGTTCCGCCAGCTGCGAATCTGGCAGGATGCACTGCCGGATACCCGTTTCATCAATTTGTACGGTCCGTCTGAAATCACATGTAACTGCACATATTTCAGGATTCCGGAGCATTACCAGAGGGAGATCCTGCCGATCGGTGTTCCCTTTGCCGGGAGAAAAGTATTTCTGCGGGATGATGCGGGCAGGCGGATTACACAGGCGGACAAGCCCGGAGAAATCTGTGTGGGAGGCGAATCTCTGGCAGAAGGTTATCTCCATGATCCACTCAGAACAGCACAGGCATTTCTGGATGGAGAGGATGGACGCTATTACCGCACAGGAGATATCGGGTACCTTGGGTTTGACGGGCTGTTCTATTTTGTAGGAAGACGGGATTCTCAGATCAAGCATATGGGACACCGGATAGAGCTCGGAGAGGTGGAGAACGCTATGCTGAAGGTGCCGGGTATCCAGCGCGCCTGCTGCATTTTTGACCGGTCCCGGAACAGGATCTGCGGATTCTACCAGGGAGAGGTTCAGGGGAAAGCCATCAGGGAGTATCTCAAGAAGGAAATTCCCGGATACATGGTGCCCGGGCGGCTGATTAAGGTGGATTGTTTCCGTTTAAATGACCACGGCAAGATCGATCGCAAGCAGCTGATGGAAGAAATCGGGGCCTGAGAGAGGAGAAGAACATGGAGAAACAGATCAAAAATATCATACAGATGCTTTCGGAAAACTCTGACACTCCTTTTTATCTCTTTTCAAAGGAGACGTTTGAACGACAGATTGCCGGGATGCGGACGAAGATCGGTTCGGGTGCAGGCCTCTGCTACGCGATGAAATGCAATCCGTTTATGACTCCGGTCGCGGGTGGCCTGGTGGACCGGATTGAGGTCTGCTCATACGGTGAGTATTGCATCTGCCGCAGAAACCAGGTGGCCCCTGAGAAGCTGCTGATCTCCGGTGTACTGAAGAAGCCGGACGAAATGGAGCGGGTCATTCGTGAATGCGGCAGTCGTGCAGGATATACGGCAGAGTCACCGCAGCAGTTTTCGCTTCTTTGTGCACTGGCGGAAAAGTATCGCACGAGGATCAGGGTTTATCTGAGACTGACGAGCGGCAATCAGTTCGGCATGGATGAGGAGACCATCTGTGAGCTGCTGAAATCCGTCCGCGCAGATGGATGGGTACAGATTGCAGGACTGCATTATTATTCCGGGTCCCAGAAGCGCAAGCCGGACAAAAACGTCCGGGAGCTGCAAAAGCTCGATGCCATTCTGTTACGTCTGCAGGACATGTTCCAGATGAATATTTCCGAACTGGAATACGGACCCGGGATTCCTGCCGGTTATTTCGAGGGGCAGGAGGAGCATCCGGAGGCAGGATTTCTGCAGGAGATCATGGGAGCAGTCCGCCAGATGCAGTGGAAGGGACGCGTTACGCTGGAAATGGGGCGCATCTGCGCTGCATCGTGCGGATATTATGCGACCAGAGTCTGCGAGGTCAAGCAGTCCTGCGGGGTGCATTACTGCATCACGGACGGCGGCATGCACCAGCTGCAGTATGACGGGCAGATCCGCGGTATGTACCATCCCCATGTGGAGGCTTTGTACCGTCATGCGCGCGGCGCCGCAGCAGATGCAGAAACGACCGGCAGGCCGGAAGAGTGGACGATCTGCGGATGCCTCTGCACGGTAAATGATGTGCTGACGGCACAGGCGGATCTGGGGGATCTGGAGCCGGGAGACATCCTTGTATTCAAAAATGCAGGTGCCTATTCCATGGTGGAGGGCATGGCTCTTTTCCTGAGCCATGAACTTCCCGCAGTCTATCTGTATTCCGGCAGGGATGGGATCAAACCGCTGAGACGGGAGGTTCCATGCTGGACATGGAATACAGAGGAGTTTGTGTAGTCTGACCATTCGCGGGTCTGATCATTGGGGATCAGGATCCTGGAACACGATGTAAAATTTAAAGAAAGACAGGAGAGATAAAAAATGAACGAGACAGAAAAGAAAATCACAGAGATGCTTATGGACATTGATGATTCTGTAGATTATGCAAATGAGGAGCACCTGATTGACGACCGGATTCTGGATTCTTTTGCGATCATTTCGCTGGTAGGTGATCTGGAGGACGCGTTTGATATCAAGATCAATGCATCGGATATGGTTCCCCAGAACTTTAATTCTGTCAGGGGCATTGCAAAGATGGTTGCCCGTCTCGAAGGGTGATGTGAAATGGGATACAATACACTGCCATATCTGGCAGTCTTCCTGCCACTGGTAGTGATTATTTATCAGCTGACGGCTTCACGATACCGGAAATATGTGCTTCTGGTGGCAAGCTGGGTTTATTTTTATCTGTGCAGCCGAGTGCTGGTATTCTATTTCATCATTCTGACGGTCCTTGTGTGGCTGGCAGGAATGGGAATAGAACGGCTGGCAGGGCGGAAAAAGGCACAGAAGCTGCTGACTTATGTTTCCGTCGGGGGCTTATTTGGTCAGCTGCTGTATCTGAAATACTTTAATTTTTTTCTGGGTGTCATAAATCTCATCATGTCCAGGCATACATCCTGGACTGCGATACCGTATCTGAATATTCTTGTGCCGATCGGAGTTTCCTATTATACACTGGAAGCCGTGGGATATCTGCTTGAAATATACTGGGGACGGGTCGGCGCAGACCGGAGCTTCGCCACAGTGAGCCTGTTTCTGGGCTTTTTCCCACAGACAATGGAAGGCCCGATTGCCCGATATCAGGATACTGCAGAGCAGCTGAAGGCCGGGCATCCTGTCACGGAGCAGCATGTCTTTGACGGGATAACGCGGATTCTGTGGGGACTGATGAAGAAGGTTGTCATTGCGGACCGGCTCTCCGTAGTTGTCACGGAGCTGTTTAACAATCATGCGAAATACGACGGCGTCATGATTGCTGTTGCCGCGGTTTCCTACACGATGCAGCTTTACATGGAATTCTCCGGTGTGATCGACATCATTCTTGGGTCGGCGCTTTTGTTTGGCGTGGAGCTGCCTGAAAATTTCCGCCAGCCGTTTTTCTCCCAGAGTGCATCCGAATTCTGGAGACGCTGGCATATTTCTCTGGGTGTCTGGCTGAAGACCTATGTATTTTATCCGGTTACTACATCAGAGCTGACGATGAAGTGGAACCGGAAGGCCAGAAAAAAGTACGGCAAGTATGTGGCGAAGATCGGAACGTCCTTTCTCGCGCTGACACCGGTCTGGCTCTTTAACGGATTATGGCATGGGGCGAATTTTAATTACATCTTTTACGGCATCTATTATCTGTTCTTTCTGATGCTGGAAGTGATCCTGGAACCGGCCAAGAAAAAGTTCTATGCAGTGACAAAGGCTGATCCGAAGAGTAAAGGCTGGACACTGTTCCGGATTCTGAGGACCTGGCTGATTATCTTTACCGGCGAGCTGTTCTTCCGTGCGAATGGCTTTACGGCGGGGCGGCAGATGTTTGCTTCCATGTTTCACAATTTC
>JAJGAH010000174.1 GCA_020844525.1 Eubacterium sp. | reverse complement strand
AGTTCAAGTGAGGCGAACAGGACCTGAATCGAAGGGTTTAGCCATAAAATATAGGCCCTTATATAGTCTCATACATTGGGAAACTATTAGTTAAAGGAATCATGCATAATCCTGGACCTAGTAATGGCTGCCATTTTCTTTTTGATTGGGTTCTTGTTTTACAGATCAAACGGGAAAGCAGTGAACTTCTTAACAGGCTACAATATGAAGTCTTCTGAAGAACGCAAAAAATATGATGAGAAGAAAATGTGCAAGGACTACGGAAAACGGATGATGCTATGGCCGATTCCCTTTTTCATTGGAGCTGTTATTGACTTCATTTTTCCTATAAAGGGAACATTGATCGCATGGGTTATATGGTCAGGCATGTTTATCCTTTTACTGATCGAAAGACATGGAAGAGAAAGATAAATCGGAATTTTGGGAGCCAATTTGAAAAAATGTGTATGAATGATTTAACAGATACCCAACTGTTATCTAAAAAAAACGATAAACAGCATTTATTCACCTCTGAGAGCACCGTTACCTGGGATGCTGTAAAAACCATGAACCGCGAAGTGAACGGCAAAGCCGTCGCAAGGAGCTGCTTTGTGATCATGGCAGTTCTTCTGCTGATCTCGGAAGCTGTCCTTGTTACTGCAAATAGTATTGTCGGATATTTGCTGATAGCACTGGCGGTGCTTATCCCGCTTCTGCTATGGCTCAGAGTCAGGTATGGAGGCAGAAGCGCGTATGAAAAAAGTATCTCCAGAGGACTGACCCGGCATTTTATATTTTATCAAGATTACTTCGAAGAACACAGCGCAAAATCCGATCACCGGATCCGGTATGACGAGCTGTATCGTGTGATTGAGGGAGAGAACTCTTTCTATCTTTTCATTTCCAATACACAGGCATTTATTATCAATAAGGACAATACAGAGCTGAATGCGTTTCTGAGGCAGTATGTGACGAAGCAGGGAAGTGCTGCGACAACCGGTCTCTTCGTGTTGTTGATGATCGCAACAGCGCTGACGACGGCATTCGTGTTCGTCGACTATCATAAACCTGACGGCGGTGCTCTGTTTGGCGATGTTATGGACGGCGCTTATGTTTTAAGAACATGGGTTAATGATCTGTATTTTATCACCGCCATTCTGTGGCTTGTGATTCTGATCTACGCCGGAATTTTAAGAATTTACCGAACGAACGAAGGCGGCAGAAAGCGGGCCGTGAAGGTCATCCTGAATATTGTGACGATAACAGCTGCGCTGCTGGGGACGCTAGCGATCGGATATGTAACATTGGCTTATCTTTTTACTGTTCCGAACCTTGTCAGAAATGATAATGGTACGTATACGGTTTCGGTGACTTCGTATGCGGGAACTGAGACTTTTCTTTATGAAGGCGCAGGTCCCTTTTATCTTCATTACCTGCGGCCGATGACAGACGGGGAGGATACGAATCCCAATATCAGCGAAGAAGATTGGAAAGCAGCGCGGGAAGCTGAGAATCAGGCATTATCTGACAATTCCGGATCGGACGTTTCTTCGGAGGCTTCTTCCGGGGAAACCTCAGAGGGCAGCACATCGAGTCAAGAGGATCTTGCTGCACAGCAGATTGAGACAGGGTACCGCATGATTTACAATGCCTACTTTGCAGCGCAGGGTGACAGCTTTGAGAAGGAATATGATGCAAAAGCCAATTCCTATGTCGTTTTAGGCGAGGACTCTTCATCAATCCGCTATCTCATGTATGACAGGGATTCGAAAAACGGAAATTGCGGCCTGTATGTCAGTTATGAGACGCAGAAAAATTCCGATGGAAGCTGGTCTCCTTCGGATGCTGCGATTCTGGATATGTATGCCTATGAGTATTCTACCGGAATCATTGCCGACAGCGGCAAAACCGCATGGGCTGATGCGGGAAGCAAGGAGTACCAGGCGCTGACGGGAGAGTAATGTTCATCTAACGGGAGATTCCCGTAATACAGCCAGATCTGCGCCCGACAAATTCCAGTTTGTATGTGCCTGAATAAATGAACAGGAATTACCAGCCAGAAGCCAGTGCAAATTGTGCTTCCGGTTTTTTGTTGCCGGAATTTCCGGCAATGAACCACAACTACACATGAAGTTGGCAAGACAGATGCCAATTACTTTAGACCGATTGCTTTTCGAGAAGAAAGGCGTCGGTCATTTTTTATGCCATGAGAAGGAGGAAGGCAAATGGCAAGACGATCAAGATATCTGCACTATGACGAACAAATGACTGCGCTGATGAAGCGCGGCAATCTTTCGCAGATTCCGGCGGACAGGAGCCACACCCGCGGATCCGTGATAGAGAAACTGAAAATGCTGGGAGAAGCGGAGCCACATAAGAATGCGGGAAAAGCAGACCCAAAGGGAGGCAGCAATGGATAAGGAAGAACTTGTTTTTACGACAATTGAGGGTCTGATCCGATATCTTGGCGAATGCGGAGAGGATGTACAGATCCACATGGAAATTGAGGTAGAAGGGGAAAGGAGGACACCTGATGCCGCGGAAGAAGGAGACAGCCGGTCAGTATTCCATGGATGATTACCGACTGAAGCAGGTGGATATCCGGTTGAAACTGATGGAGGGGCCATCCTACTACAGCCAGACGCCGCTCACAAGTCCGGAAGGCGCAGCGGCAGTCATGCGGGATGTGCTGAAGGAGCTTGACCGGGAGTGGGTGTGCGTTGTCAATATGGACAATCATTTAAAGCCCGTGAACTTTAACATCGTCTCCATCGGCAGCATCAATCAGTCGCTTGCGCCGATCCAGAACATTCTGAAGAGCGGCATTCTCTCGAACTGCAACAACATCATGCTGATGCACAACCATCCCTCCGGCGATAATGAACCGAGCCGGGAGGACATACAGCTCACAAAGCGCCTGGTCGAGGCGGCAAAACTCATGGATATGAATGTTGTCGATCATGTGGTGATCGGCGGACAGAATGGGAATGTCTACAGCATGCGTGAGCATGACCCGGACATGTTTACGAGTAAGGATATCGATCTGGATTACATTCACCGGATGATGACAAAAGAACCCAGTGGAAATTATGCGGCTGGAGAGCGCATGGAGCGGGCAGAAGAGGGAAGAGGGCGATATTCGACAGGGCGGAACTATGATCCCAAGGCTGCCGATGAGGCGCGCAGAAATGAGATGAAGGAGATTACCAGGAAGCTCGAGGAAGGTGTCGCTGGAATTTTCTCCAGTGAGAAATATCAGAAGTTCCTCGATACGATGGCAAAATTTCCGCAGTATTCCATCAATAACAGCCTCCTCATCATGATGCAGAAGCCGGACGCATCGCTAGTCCAGTCCTATACCGGCTGGAAGAAGATGGGGCGGTTCGTAAAGCGTGGGGAAAAAGGAATCCGGATCCTCGCACCGACGCCATTTACGATTGACCGGGACCAGGAACGAATGGATGCGGATGGAAAGCCAGTCCTTGACCAGGATGGGGAGCCGGTGAGGGAAACGGTACAGATTCGCATGATGGCGTTCAAGCCGGTCAGCACCTTTGACATCTCGCAGACGGAAGGAGAGCCGGTTCAAAGTCTTGGCGTGGATGAACTGAAAGGCAGCGTCGATCAGTATGCAGCGTTCTTTTCGGCGATGAAGGAAGCAAGCCCTGTTCCTGTCGGCTTTGAGAAGATCAAGGGCGGCGCAAAAGGATATTTTCACACGGCAGAAAACCGGATTGCCATCAAGGAAGGCATGGACGAGATCCAGAACGTAAAAACGCTGGTACACGAGATGGCGCACGCCAAGCTCCACAACATGACCGCACAGAAGAAGAGGGAGGATGGGGGACAAACCAAAAGCAGCAAGGAGGTGGAAGCGGAATCGGTCGCCTATACGGTCTGCCAGCACTACGGGATCGACACGTCCGATTACAGCTTCGGCTATATCGCTGGCTGGTCCGGCGGGAAGGAGATGCCGGAGCTCAAAGCATCCCTTGACACGATTCGGACTGCTTCATCGGAGCTGATTTCCCGCATCGATGAGAAACTGCAGGAGATCTCAAGAGAGCAGAATCCGGTTACACTTTCCGATCAGATCGACAGGCTTGCTGCAGACCTCGATCAGTACGCCATTGACCGCGACCCGTATGGATATCAGGATGCTGTAGAAAATCGGGAGGATGGTATTGGGCAGATCCGGGAGCAGTTGGAGAAGGGAGAGCTTTCCGGAATCCGGGAGAGTATCCGGCAGGATCTTGTGGAAGCGGAAGGGTCAGAAGACGCGCTTCGTGAGACTGCTGAGGCGCTTCTATCCAGGCTGGATGCACTCCAGAAGGAGCTTGATGAGGGAAGAGAAAACATCGCCGATGAAAAAACAAATCTGAACCCGGAGATGCCGGAAAAGGCATCAGCAGAGGCTGCGTCTTGCAGAGAGGCACAAAAAGAAGAGGGAAAGGCAGTGCAGAAGGTTGGCAGGATGGCGAGGCAGCATGGCAAAACCTCTATCCTCCAGAAGCTCTATGAGGAGAAGGAGAGAATGGAGAAGAAGCCGGATCAGAGCAGAAGCTCTAGAGGAAAGGACCCGGAGCGCTGATCGGATACGTACGAATACAGGAAAGAAGGGGACGCTGGGATACCTGGCGTCTTCTTTATTTGAAAGGGAGGAACCAATGGGATACAGACTTGTGATTGCCGAGAAACCTTCTGTGGCGCAGTCCATTGCGAAGGTGATTGGCGCTGATAAGAGACAGGACGGATATCTCGAAGGAAACGGGTATCTGGTCAGCTGGTGTGTCGGGCATCTGGTGGAACTTTGCGAGCCACAGGATTATGACCCGAAGTATGAGAAGTGGAGGAAGGAGGATCTTCCGATCTTTCCGGAGCCATTCCGCTATCAGGTTTCGACGGAGACAAAAAAGCAGTTCCAGAAGCTAAAGGAACTCATGGAAATGGATGATGTAGAGGAGCTGATTGAGGCGACAGACGCAGGACGAGAGGGAGAACTGATCTTCCGCCTGGTTTATCAGGAGGCGCATTGCAGGAAGCCATTTCAGAGACTCTGGATCTCCTCGATGGAGGACAGCGCGGTCCGGGAAGGCTTCCGGAATCTGAAACCTTCATCGGCGTATGATGCGCTCTATAAAGCGACACTATGCCGGGAACGGGCAGACTGGCTTGTCGGCATTAACGCGACGCGGCTTTTTTCGACGCTTTACCGGCAGACGCTTAACGTCGGCAGAGTGATGACGCCGACGCTTGCGATGCTTACGGAACGGGAAGAAGAGATCCTGAAGTTCAGGCCGGAGCCGGTCTATTCCCTTGCGGTCACTGCGGGAGCAGTGAGGGCAGTTGGAAACAAAACGAAGGACAGGGTAGAGGCAGAGAGAAACCTTGCATCGGTAAAAGCAGCCGGCAGCGCCATCGTGTCAAAGATGGAGCAGACAGAGGGCGAAGAGAAACCGCCACTTCTCTATGACCTGACAAAGCTGCAGAGGGATGCAAACCGCCTGTATGGATTTACTGCCCAGCAGACTCTCGACATCGCGCAGAGCCTCTATGAGAAAAAGCTCGCGACGTACCCGAGAACAGACAGCCGGTATCTCACGAACGAAATGGAGGACACCACAAACCGCCTCGCCTGTCTCATGAAGGAGAAATGGGGTTACACAAAACTTGTCCCGCTGAATACGAAAAGCGTCTTGAACAGCAGCAAGGTCAGTGATCATCACGCTATCCTCCCGACGGAGAATGTCTATGATGCGGTTTTCGGTGATCTCCCTGCTGGAGAACAGAAGATTCTCACCCTTCTCGCGGCAAGGCTGCTTTCCGCTCTGGGAAATCCCTGCCGGTTTACAGAGTATCATCTGGAACTTACTGCCGCAGGACAGACTTTTAAGGCGTCGGCGAAGAGGGTCACCGATCCCGGCTGGAAAGA